>CAYQUC010000004.1:0-94193 GCA_964420605.1 uncultured Thioalkalispiraceae bacterium
ATCAATGCTAGCGTTAGCTAGCATTGTATACAATGAAAGAAATATTGAGGTATCTAAAAAATGGCGAATATTAGCATTCGAAAAATTGACGATGATGTTTACGAACGACTTCGGGTTCGTGCTGCGGGTCATGGTTTGTCAATGGAGGAAGAGGTTCGACAAATTTTGAAAAATACAGTTAACGCACCTGCAAGACTAGGTGATTTGGCTATAGAATGTTTTGGTGAGCATAATGGAGTTGATATTAAACTTTCAGAACATCCATCTCATAACCCTATAGAATTTAAATAATGGTTCTTATTGATACCAACATTGTATCTGAAATTATGTTTCGGTCACCATCAACTAATGTAGTTAATTGGCTTAATAACCAAGATACACTCTCTTTATTGATTTCAACAATAAGTATTGCTGAAATCAATTACGGTTTAAATATAATGCCTGATGGTAAACGTAAAAATGTTTTAACTGAGCGATTTAACTATTTTGTATCAAAAGCATTTGAGCAAAGAATAATTAGTTTTAATGAAAGTGCAGCTATTCAGTATGCTAATATTATGTCGCATCGAAAAATAATTGGTAGACCAATGAGTGTTCCTGATGGACAAATCGCAGCAGTAGCATTATCTAATGAGCTTGCTATTGCAACACGTAACACTCGAGATTTTTATGACTGTGGAATAATAGTAGTTAATCCTTTTGATGATGAATAAAAATAAAAATAAAAATAAAAATATATAGATTCACACCTACCTAGCTTTACTCATATCATTAATTCAACACATTACTTAATGTGATCATGTAATTTAAATAATGTTATTTTAATGAAATATCTCTAGTCGTATTTTTCTATGAGTGTTGTTACAAAAAATTACAAAGTAGATTCCAAATACAGAATTAAATAAGTTACGGTATGTTTTGTTGTAAATATACTATTTAAAATAGTGGCTTAATTTTATTAAGTTTATCTTAATATTTTGTGATTTATTTATAATGCTCTTAATTTCTGAAGTTTTTAAAAAAAACAATTTAACTAATAAGGATATATAATATGAAAAAAATATTTTTGTTTATTTTATTCTCTATTTTTACGCATAATAGTTACGCTTTAACTGCAGATACCGATGGTGATGGTCGAGCGGAAACAGTTTATGTTTGTAATACCAATATGGTTTGCATTAAAGAAAGTACCGGTCAGGTTCGGTCTTACCGGAGTTCTTCGTGGGGTAATATATCGATTTATAACGCAACTAATACCGATGCTGATCGAGCGCTTGAGGTTGTTGTAGTTTCTGCGAAAAACAGTACATCCACTGTTTCTGTTATTCATGATACTACGAGACGCGTGAATGATTATTCGGAACGTTATTGGGGTACAATTTCTATTGCTAGTGTTAACGATACAGATGGAAAAACGGGGAACGAAATAATAGTACTTTCTTCAAAAAATTCTACATCTAGTGTTACTGTTATTCGGGATGCATCAAAAACCAAGAAAGTTTATACTAATAATCCTTATTGGGGAACAATTTCTATCCCCCATGTTGCAGATACTGATGGAAGAGCTGGAAAAGAAATTGTTGTTGTTGGCACTAAAAATTCGACATCAAGTGTCACGGTCATTCGCGATGCAAGAAAAAATATGAAGTTATATACCAATAATCCTTATTGGGGAACAATTTCGGTACCACAAGTTGCAGATACGGATGGTAAAGCGGGTAAAGAAATTGTTGTTTTAGCATCTAAGGGAACTTACCCTAGTATTAGTGTTATTCATGATACTACAGGGCGACAAAATCAATATACTGATCCATTCTGGGACTCTATTGGAATTAATACCGTGAGTGATACAGACGGAAAACCGGGTGGTGAAATTGTAGTTGTGTATGTAAACTCATCTGGAAAAGGCATCCAAACAATCCGAGATAGAAATCGTTCCAGTAGAAAATATGATTTTTCTGATGTTTCTACTTTCGCGATTGTGGGTGTAGCAAATTATGATCGCGCTGCAGGTAATGAAATTTGTACTTTTTGGACTAGAGGTAGATCAACTGGTTATGATCTTGTTATTGATTCGAAAGGAATACGTCGATCGGTATCACGCTGTGGTTAAGAACGTAGTAAGTTAAAATAAAGTTAACGAAGTCAGACCATAGATCAAAAATGCTGTATGGTCTGATTTTAGTGTTTACCTAATTATTTCAATTAGGTAATAAGGTATCATTAACTAGCCTATCAGCTTTAGTCAGATTGTTAGCAGGTAATTTAAAACCATTTCCCCTATCTTAGAATAACCGCTAATTATTCATTTAACGTTCATATTACTGTCATCTAGGGTATTTATAATTGTTTGTAGTTTTTAATGAACATTAATAATTTTACATTTAGGAGATAAAGTTATGATTCAAAAATTTAATACAATTGTAATAACATCTGTGATTACATTGTGCAGTACTAATTTAGTTGCAAGTGAAACTCCAGAGTTTTGGTATGAGAGTGGCATTAAAACTGTTGAACAAAATAGTGAAAATGCTAAAAAAGCAGCTAAAAATAGTCAGCAGCGGGCTAAAAATATTATTCTTTTTATCGGTGATGGTATGGGTGTCGCAACAGTTACAGCAGCGCGAATATTAGATGGTCAACGAAAAGGGATGAGTGGTGAAGAAAATACACTTTTCTTCGAAAATTTTCCTAATGTGGCATTATCGAAAACCTATAATACTAATCAACAAACTCCAGATTCTGCTGGTACAATGACCGCAATGATGAGTGGAATTAAAACGGATGCGGGTGTTATAGGTGTCAATCAAAATATTGTGCGTGGAGATTGTGATAGTCAAGCTGGAAATGAAAGTGTTACTGCGCTTGAATTAGCCGAGCTTGCTGGAATGTCTACCGGTGTTGTGACAACAGCGCGAATTACTCATGCAACGCCCGCTGCTACCTATGCACATATTATGGATCGAAATTTTGAAGATGATCGTGATGCGAGTAAATTTTCTAATCCCGGTAACTGTAAAGACATTGCATCACAGCTAATCGAATTACCTGCACGTTTTAACGGTAAAATAGATGGTCTTGAGGTTGCCTTAGGCGGTGGTCGTCGTAGTTTCATTAAAGGTATTGCTGGAGCAGATCCTGAAAATGGTGGTAAAGGTGAACGAATGGACGGACGTGATTTAACGCAAGAATGGTTAAATCAATATCAAAATCCAGCTTATGTTTGGAATAAAGCACAATTTGATAAAATTGATGCAGAAAAAACCGATCATTTATTGGGTTTATTTGAAATGTCACATATGCAGTACAATCTTGATACAAAAACAGATACTGCTGGTGAGCCAAGTTTAACTCAAATGACGAGTAAGGCGATTGATATTTTAAAGAAAAATAAAAAAGGATTTTTTCTTCATGTAGAAAGCGGTCGAATTGATCATGCTCATCATGCAACGAATCCTGCTCGAGCTTTAGATGATGCGATTGAATTTGCCAATGCTGTTAAATATGCTTATGACAATACTGATCCAGAAAAAACGTTAATTATAGTTACCGCGGATCATAGTCATGTGTTTTCAATGGCGGGCTATCCAACACGTGGTAATCCTATTCTTGGGAAGGTAGTGGGTAACGATAGTTCAGGTAATGCTAAAACAACAAATGCATTAGCTGCAGACGAACTACCGTATACTACTTTGGGATATTTGAATGGCCGTGGATTTAATGAGTTGCCAAATAAAAGTAATGCTGATGCTATTTATAAACAACCGGTTAATACGCAGGGTCGAGCAGACTTAACGGCTGTTGATACTGGACATGAAGGGTATCATTCAGAAACATTGGTGCCAATGAACTCAGAAACGCATTCTGGTGAAGATGTTGCTATTTATGCCACAGGTCCGGGATCATCGTTAATATCGGGTGTTATGGAGCAAAATGTTATTTTTCATGTTATGAATAAAGCGGGTGAATTAAAAAAACGCGCGGATCATAATGTGAAAGAAAATAAATAATAAATATAAATATTTGTGTCATTCGACTGTAATTCGGCACGGAGTTTATATCCGTGCCGATTTTTGTCGTCTTAATTTACGACAATAAACTGCGCCATCATGGCTCGATCTTCATGTCCCAGAATTTAATAGTGTATCATGTAAGCTGAAGTGATGTCGTTTGGCTTACCAAGAAATCATCAAAGCAACCAATGATACGCATTGTTCCATTAATAGGCTCCTTGAACGAATCTTTCCGACCTGCATGGTGTGGTCAAGTAGGGCGACCATTAATATCCAATATTTGCCACATGACATCGCGGATGTGTCTGGGATGACGCCATCGGCGTACTGTTGTTGAATTTCCAAATTTCAGTTGTTCCTACCACTTGGAATGCATCGATACGGTTTTTACGGTGAGTGAATATAATTAAATTTGGAAAAAATAAATGTAAGTGTGGTCAGGACGTGAAAGAATTTTAAATTTTGTTATTTATATTATTCTTAAATTAAAAATGGCCGGAATATTTTCATATCCAGCCATTCACAAATAAAGCTTATGAATAAGTTATAAACTTATAAGTCATATTTGTCTAGATCTTTACCTTCAACCACTGTACCACGGTATCCTTGTCTACGAATTGATCGTACCACTTGACTAACACGTGACTCTGTAATTGGAGTTAAGTGAGATAAAATTACTGATTTTACGTTTGCTCGTAATGCAACTTCACCAATACGTGCTGGTGTTGTATGAAGCGAACGGAAAAATGGGCTAGGCGGTAAGAAATCAGTAATACCTGTGTCATAAATTAAGATATCAGCATCTTGTGCTAATGTAATCATGTTATCACTTGTAGATGCTGTATCACCTGAATATACAATGCTGTGTCCTTTGTATTCAATACGAAAAGCAAGTGCAGGAACAGGACCATGATCAACAGCAATTGCTTTGATTACTAATCCATCAGCAGTACGTAAAACTTCTTCTACTGATGCACCATTAACTGTTGAGTTAAAGTTATGTGCTGCATAGTTGAAAATACTACGACCATTCGAAATTTGTTGTACAAACGTATTTAAATAACGTTCTGTACCATCAGGAGCAGCATAATGACCATCAGCATACGATGTTGTTGATGGGTAATCATTATTTTGAGGGTCATTTAATGGGCCATATATGTGGATTGGGTTTGAACGACCAGTAAATGCCAATGTGTTATGGAAATAAATCGTTTTTATGATTGAACTCATGTCACCAGTGTGATCTAAATGGATATGAGACAGTAAGATGTGTTCCATATCTTTAACGTCATAGCCAGTTGCTGCAAGACGTTGGAATGAACCACCACCAACATCCATTAGAACTCGTGGCTTGCCATCAGTAAGAATCATGTAAGATGCACTAGCACGTCCACTTGCTGTTGCTACTGGTCCACCAGAGCCTAGTAAAACAACTGACAATTCATTTCCGGCTGATACGGCTTGTTGTGAAGCAAGTAAAAGTGGAATAGACAACAAGGCAAGTTTTATTTTTTTATACATATATGTTTCCTTCAATTTAGTTAGATTGGTAATGCTGTAGTGTAATTTACGCATTATATATAAATTCTACTTGTGTAAGGTCACAATATTTGCGTTAGAGTTATAGTGTTTTTCAATAGTGAGAATGAGATCAAACTAAAGACGTAAAAAAATTATTTTTGAGTTTAAATGTTTGAACTGTGCACGGTAGTTGGAAGTCATAAATTTTAATTTTTTACAGGAAAGAAATATTTGTGAAATACTTTATAAGTAGAATATAAAATTATTTAATTTATGTGAAACGTCAAGTAACAACAAGCTTTTAGCTTAAAATAATAGATTCAATACTAACGTTGTTAAACTGACATCTAATATTTATGTAAAGAAAATCAATGAAGCGATAATTAACTTTGTAACATAATTGAAACATTTTAAAAATTATATTCAATACCTGAGCGATAGTTAAAATCTGTTTTCTCGATATTTTGAGGAGGGCGATTGTCGTGAACAATATTGACACTTAACTTGAGCCCTAAGTTTTTCGAGATATTGACTTTTATGGAACCATTGAATAAAACTTTATAGTCGTTTGATTCATCTATCTTGGGTTGATAATATAATCGAGATTCAAATAATGTTGCGTCATTAAATTTGTAGTCGCCACTCCAGTATGCATTAAATCGAAAACCATCTTCATTCAACTTGTCAGTTGTAAAATCAGCTTTATCTAACCATTCAGCAAAATAGAATGCGCCAATTCCTAGATGTCCATTTGTCATTACGGGGATTCGAATACCTCCACCTAACAATTCACGCCGTGATAGTCGAGTAAACTCGTTTTGTTCTAACTGACCAAAAAGTTCCCAGTCCAAAGTTGAGTTGTATTGATGGATGTGCCTTGTATGTATAAACGTTTTGTTTAAATTACGTTTATTATTGGATTCTCCGTAATCGTAACCTAAGATAAATAGGTTGATATAGCGCGAGCGATGCCAAATTAAGTTAGATCCGAGATGCCAGGCTGAATTGTCAGTATTCCCTGATGAGCCTCGTATATCGGCTTCAAACGAGCCTATAAATTCAGAGTTAGTATTATCAAACTTGAGGTTACTAATGGTGACAATTGCACTAGCATTAGATGAAAAACAGATGAGAAGTACGAAAAAAAAACTACGTTCCATATAAATTAAATTCCTGCTATTTATTTCAGGAGATTTTAACGTTTAACGGATTAAACTGCACTTAATTTTATCGCTAATGGGTAGTATGTTGAATACTGGTCTAACTAATTATAAATAGGCACGAGTTATTAACTCGCGCCTACTTTATTGCTTATATTATTCTACAACAATGAACTGCATCATCATGGCATTATCTTCATGCTCAAGAATATGGCAATGCATCATGTAAGCAGATTTAATGTCATTAATGTCACCTACGTAATCATCAAACCGACCAATGACTCGCATTGTGCCATTTGGTGGAATTTTGAATGTATCTTTCCAACCAGCATCGTGAGGTCCCGGTGGTTTGCCATTAATATCCAATATTTGCCACATAACATCGTGAATATGAATTGGATGACCAACCTTACTGATGTTAGCTAACTCCCAAATTTCAGTCGTTCCTACTTGAGGATAGGCATCAACTCGATTTTCTTCATAAGGAAGGCCATTAATTACCCAAGGCTTTTCTCCACCAACAAAATCAAATTCCCATCGACGTGTAATCACTGCAGCTGCAGGATCTAAACGTTCCGTGCTTCGTAATACTGTAGGAAGTATGCTTCGTTCCATTCTTCTTTTAGTAACGTCAAAACGCATGATTTCAGAAGTTGGACCGCCTTTAGCAGCTAAATTTTTAAGTATGATTTGATCACCAATAGCGGCATCACCAAAATCGATAATCACATCAACACGTTCGGCTGGTGCAACAACCATTGCGGCACGCGATACTGGCGCTTCAAGTAAGCCACCATCAGAACCAATTTGGATAAATTTAGCACCATTGCTAAGCGCTAATTTATAAACTCGTGCATTTGAACCATTTAGGATACGAAAACGGTAGCGAGTATTGCTTACTTGTACATAAGGGAAAGGCGTACCGTTAACAAGGACTGTGTCACCTTTTTCGCCGCTTTTTGTGTTTTTATAAATTAAAGAACCATCTTCAGCAAATGTACGATCCTGAATGACTAATGGAATTTCATTATGGCCAGAAGGTAGTCGTAGTGAACGCTCATAGTTGTCTTCAATTATATAGAAACCAGCAAGACCAGAGTAAACATTTCTGCCTGTGACATCCATTGCATGATCGTGATACCACAATGTTGTTGGAAGCTGCTTATTAGTATAAAGATAATCTTTAGAAGTACCCGGTTCGACTAAATCAACTGGGTGACCGTCATTACCAGTAGGCATGTGTCCACCGTGTAAATGAGTTGTGGTTTTAATGTCACTCTCATTAATATGACGAACGATAACTTCTTGATTTGCATTAACACGAATGGTTGGTCCGGGTGTCATGCCATCATAACCGATAATGTCAGTTTGTAGTCCGGGAATAATTTCTACTGTTGCATTTTGTTCTGTTAATTCATAAATCGGACGGCCTTGCATGTCCATACTCACTGGATGTGCTTCAGGTGGTATATTAAGTGCTTGTTGAAATGGTGTAACAGCGACTGTACCGGCACTGGTAATAGTAAACGCATCAGTAGTAGTTGCGCTTGTGCTATGACCAATTGCTAGCCCTGGTTTGGCTAGTATTAATGCAGGTGCTGTGGCACCAAGTGTTTTTAGAAATCGTCTTCGTGAAGTCGACATTAGCTATTCCTCTTGTTATTTTTGACTGTAATGTTCAAAGTATTTAGTGCTAGTAATGAATAGGCGTATAATGTCACATCACACAATCATGAGTGCTGACAATTCATAATTTTGAGAATGAGATCAAACTATTTGCATTAAAATGAAAATTTTATAGTTAAAAACATTGAACTATGCACGGTCTGGTAACGGGGGAAATTAAGATTGAGGCACTGGTAAAATGCAGTGACTTGTTTCATGTTGATATAATCTAAGTTGCTGTTAGTCAAAATAAAAACCATCAATACAAAGCAGTTATTGAATTGTTTAATCAACCGTAAATTATGTCATAAAATAATTGTGAAATTCATATTGTTGTTTATAAACTATACAATTTATGGCGTAAGACTGATTAATTTTTCAACAATTAAATTTAGACGTTTATATTAGCGAGTGATCTAGGCAGTATAATTAACCTGATTAGCTAATTTAGCTGTCAGGTTAATTTTTTATTATCAGCAAAAATTAATCGCGTTATGGCATTATTGCTGGAGTTGTAAATACCCAGTCATTATCTTTAACTGGTGTATGGCAAGTCATGCATTCTTGTGCGACATTTTTGTCACTACCATAAGGTTTTTGATCCAAACCTAACCACCGTGCATATCCCCAACCACCTGTTGCTTTAAACTTTTTACTATTTTTGATCATAAATTCAGCATGTACAAATTTATCGGGTGCAATTGCACTAGGCCACTGTTTTTCGGCTTTTTGTTTCCAAACTAATTTAGCCAAGATTGTGCCATTTGGCCATGGATTGGTATTCCCTGCACGTGCCGCTGTTATCGCAATGTCATTACCCAGAATGGTACGTAATGTCTTGTTATCGATTCGATGTGACATTGAGATTACTTTCCAGTCTTTATAGTTTTTAGGTAGCGATATACCATTTGGTGATGGTTTAACGAGTTCTGCAGCAAAAAGTGTTTGGCTTGTGAAGCCGATGGTCATCAAAAAAATTGTTAATAATTGTGTTAACTTCATTAAAATACCCTTTTATGTTATTGAAAGTAATGATTAAATTCTTTATTCAGTATAAAGACGTATGAAATGTTATTTTGATTGCATGTATTTAGAAATATTTTTATGTTATTTTTGCAATCAAATACTCACTTCATTCGTCATAATTACATGTTTAATAAAGACCAACTAAATCAATTGTATCGTTATGCCTTGTCTCTGACACGGCAGGATGAAATGGCATATGATCTAGTTCAATCCGGACTTGAACGTTATTTGAAAAAACCGAATGGAACGATTGATACACCTATTGCTTATCTTAAAACGATAATTCGAAACCTGTATTTCGATCATCAACGCCATAATAGTATTGTGCCAATGGTATCGCTTGACGATGACACTGTATCCCACATTGAACCTGCCGATGAAGATTCTATGGAAGACTTATTAATTAGCCAGCAGCAGATACAACAATTGATATCAATGCTCAGTGATGAAGAAAACGAGCTGTTATATCTTTGGGCAGTAGAAGAACACACGGTTGAAGAAATTGCCGCAATTTATCAAAAACCCAAGGGTACATTATTGTCGAAATTACACAGATTAAAAAAACGTATTAGGAAACAGCTTGAAACGCTCAGTATTGATATTGGCGACGTGCATATAGGTAAGTGAAATGACTCTTAAAAAACAAGCCGTAAAACAGGCATTAAAGCAACATTATAGTAATTGTTATTTAACGGATAAGCAGTTACAAGCTTTACAACAAAAAATTGATGTTCAGACAATAAAAAAATATAAAAATGTAGGCCTGAACAGTATTCTAAAATGGGGCAGCTCTGTTGTTGCTTCGGTATTTATATTTGTCATTATTTTAATTAATTTTCAAACACCTGGTTTGATTAGCGCGGCCTACATTGATATTTTTAAGGATGCTAATTTAAACAATGGTATGCAAGTCTCAATGCAGCAGTGGTTGGATGAAAACAATATTTCAAGTGTGCCTGATGAATATCCAATAAAAATGAGTAAGTTCTGCCGTTTGGGTAATAGTGTTACTACTCATTTACGCATTGCGGGTAAGAAGCAGGGGGAAATGAATGTGTTTTTCCATCCTGGTCATGGTTCCAAATTTTGGCACGCCCGTTCTGGAAAAGTTGAAAATATGAATTGGAAATTAGTCAATGTACGAGAAGATCTAACGTTAATAGTGTTGTATACCCAAGATATGCGCGAGAAATCAGTCCTCTATATTTTAGATGAACTGTTGCCCGATCTTGAGGTATGATGGTTTATTTATTTAAATTTCTTCCGTTTTAATAATACGTAGATTGCGCCCGTACCACCATCCACTTGGCGGGCCGAACAAAATGCTAATATTTCGTCGCGTTGTTGTAACCAATGATTCACTTTATTTTTTAGAACGGGTTTTTTATTAAATGAACCACGCCCTTTACCGTGAATGATTCGCACAACACGAAAATTCGATTGAGTACAATACACTAAAAACTCTGCAAGTAAAATTTTGGCTTCTGCTGAAGTTTGGCCGTGTAAGTCGAGTTCTTCTTCAATGGTGTATTGGCCACGTTTTAGCTTTCTGATGACGCTGTTTTGTAAGCCTGTTCGGGCAAAAAATAATTCATCTCCTGTAATTATATCGGCTTCATTTACCGGATCCGACATCATATCGATTAATACTTGTTGATGATCTTTTAGCCTCTGGATTGGGCGAGGGTTGGGTCGCTTAAATCGTGGCGGAGTCCGATTATGATGATCTTTATCTAAACGACGAACGCCTTTCATTGCATCTAAAAATGCATGTTTATCATCGTTATTGTTGTCATCGTCCATTTTCTGTCTCACACGGCAGTTAATTAGTCGTTAATAATGTGACAATTAGTACAATTGTAACAACTTTCTGTCGTCACTTAATATGATGAATTTTATCAATTTTTGTTCCTGATTGTTGGATAATCGCGTATAGTTAATCAATAAAAAACTTAATAACTTAACACAGAGACTCTGGTAAAAATCCCATACCTTTATGCGCATACTGATAAGTAATGATGATGGTTATCAGGCACCCGGTATTATTAGCCTGGCCAATGCTTTGTCTTCTCTGGCCGAAACAGTTGTAGTTGCCCCCGATCGAAATCGAAGTGCTGCTAGCAATTCTTTAACAATTGAATATCCTATTCGAGCAACACTGACCGATAGTGGTTTTTATCGAGTTGATGGTACACCGACCGACTGTGTGCACCTTGCTATTACTGGATTATTGCAGGATGAGCCTGATATGGTGATTTCTGGAATTAATGCCGGTGCTAATATGGGCGATGACGTACTTTATTCTGGAACAGTTGCGGCGGCATTCGAAGGCCGGCATCTTGGTTATCCATCGATTGCGGTGTCTCTTGCAAGTCACGATCTCAAACATTTTGATACTGCTGCCAAGGTTGTAACTGAACTAGTATCAAATCTGGAATTAAATTCTATTCCGGTGGATTCAATTTTGAACATAAATGTCCCTGATGTTCCACTAAATGAGATTAAAGGTATACAAGCGACTCGTTTAGGGCAACGGCATAAAGCCGAACCCGTGATTAAAATGACCGACCCACGCGGTAAACCAATTTATTGGGTTGGCCCTCCTGGGCCGGAGCAAGATGCGGGGCCGGGTACTGATTTTCATGCGGTACGAAACGGGTATGTTTCTATCACGCCTTTGCAAGTTGATTTAACGCGTTACGATAGTATTGCGTTACTTGAAGATTGGATAACCGGAGTGGCGTTTCCGTGACGGTTAACATGAAAGATGTTAATGGCATTGGTATGACATCACAACGTACTCGAAATCGTTTAATTGATCGCTTGCGCCAAAATGGTATTACCGATGAGCGTGTACTCGATGTTATGAGTAATACGCCACGTCATTTATTTATGGATGAAGCGCTGGCTAGTCGAGCCTATGAAGATACTGCTTTGCCAATTGGCCATGGCCAAACTATTTCGCAACCGTACATTGTCGCTAGAATGACCGAGTTACTGCTTCAAGGTGGCAATGTTAAAACCGTATTAGAGGTTGGTACGGGATCCGGATATCAAACGGCTGTTTTAGCGCAATTAGTTGACAAAGTGTATAGCGTCGAACGGCTTCGAATTTTGAGTAATCAAGCAAAAGTTAGATTACATCGACTACAATACCATAATGTAACGTTAACCCATACTGATGGTCATTGGGGTTGGGAACGGCACGCACCGTACGATGCAATTTTAGTCACTGCCGCACCTGAGACTGTGCCACAAGAATTATTAATGCAATTGAGCAATGATGGACGTTTGGTTATCCCGGTTGGTGGTAGTGCTGGCCAACGTTTACAAGTGATAACGCGTAAACAAGATGAGTTTCAACAACATGTATTAGATGTCGTTTCGTTTGTACCATTATTAAGTGGCGAAAAATAAACAATAACGGAAAAGTTATAGTGCCAGTATTAGTTAAAGTTTACGATAAAGTGATGCATTGGGCTGAGCATAAATTTGCAGTTTATTATTTAGCCTTATTGAGCTTTGCTGAGGCATCGTTTTTCCCAATTCCAACCGATGTGATGCTGGCTCCAATGGTGCTTGCTAAATTGCATAAAGCTTGGTGGTTTGCGTTTATCAGTACAATATTTTCGGTGTTGGGTGGTGCTGCTGGCTACCTCATAGGCATGTATGCTTTTGAATTCATCGAACCCTATATCCATCAAGTTGGTTATTGGGATAAGTTTGTAAAAACTCAAGAATGGTTTGCTCGAGATGGTATTTGGGTAATTTTTATCGCCGGATTTTCCCCAATACCATACAAGGTCTTTACAATTGCTGCAGGTGTTATCGGCATGGCATTTGTTCCATTTGTCATTGCGTCGTTTATTGGTCGTGGTGCGCGTTACTTTTTAGTTGCTGGATTAATAAAATGGGGTGGCAAACGAATGGAAAATGCGCTCAAAAAATACATGGACGTAATCGGAATTGCTGTTCTTGTAATTATAATCATTTTTTACTTTCTTTTTCGAAGCTAAATGTGTTAAAAAGAACATTAATTGTTTCAATTTGTTTCATATTATTGTTGCTTAACAGTTGTGCCAGACATGGAAGCTATAATAATGGTTTTTTTAAAAGTAGTAATGCTCGTTGGCATGCGGGGTTTTATACTGTCAGACGTGGTGATACATTGTATTCAGTTGCATGGCAATATGGGGAAGATTTTAAACAGATCGCGCGTTGGAACGATATCAAAACGCCGTTCATCATCTACCCCGGTCAAAAACTGCGTTTAATTCCTCCAAAACAAAAAAATACAGCAATTGCAAAACTTGCAAAATCAATACCGAATAAAATACCTCCCCCTAAATCAATACGGCAAAAATCTACCAAGAATAAATCAACCCCCTCGTCACAAAAGTCTTCAATATTAAAATCCTCTCGTCCGTTATCGTCTAAATCCTCTCAAGCAAAATCGAAGCCAAAATTAACCCCGGCACAACTTCGATGGCGTGAGAAAAAACGTAAGTTGGCTCTCAAGCAAAAATTAGTTTGGAATTGGCCAACTCGCGGCAAAGTAATCACCACTTTTTCATTATCACACCCAGGTAGAAAGGGCATTAATATTGCCGGTCGTAAAGGCCAGTCTATTAAAGCCGCAGCCTCTGGAACGGTAGTTTATAGTGGCCAAGGACTTCGCGGATATGGAAATCTCATCATAATTAAACATAATGAGGATTATTTCAGCGCATATGCACACAATCACAAAATTTACATAAAAGAAAAACAAAAAGTAAAGATCGGGCAACATATAGCCGATATGGGTAGTACGGATGCAGAAAGGAACATGCTGCATTTCGAGATTCGAAAAAATGGAACTCCAATAAACCCAATTAAATTTCTACCATAATAACGATAATTTAGAAATTAAACCATTTAAAGGCAGGAAGAATATGATGGAGACACAAGAGCAGGAAGGTAGGACTCAAACTATGGAATCGATTGATAAAGATACAATAATTGACGAAATCGATGTTGAGGACGATTCTGACGTAGAAAAAACAAAAACGTCAAAATCAATAAAAACGACCGAGCGAGATTTTACTGACGGCCAAATGGACGCTACTCGTTTGTATTTAAGTGAAATAGGTTTTTCACCATTATTAACCGCTGAGGAGGAAGTATTTTATTCTCGTAAGGCATTAAAAGGGGATGAAGCATCACGTAAAAAAATGATTGAATGCAATTTGAGGTTAGTGGTTAAGATTGCACGACGTTATTTAAACCGGGGGTTGGCATTATTAGATTTAATCGAAGAAGGCAATTTAGGGCTTATTCGTGCCGTTGAAAAGTTTGATCCTGAGCGTGGATTTCGGTTTTCGACCTATGCAACGTGGTGGATTAGACAAACCATTGAACGTGCAATAATGAACCAAACGAGAACAATTCGTTTGCCAATTCACGTTGTTAAAGAAATAAATATCTATCTACGAGCAGCGCGTCATTTAGCTCAAACTCTGGATCACGAGCCCAGCCCAGAAGAAATTGCGGATATACTCGATAAACCAATCTCCGATGTTAAACGCATGTTGGGTTTAAATGAGCGCGTCACATCTGTTGACACACCGCTAAATCGTGAGGCAGATAAATCACTGCTAGATGCCATTCCTGATGAAAATAACATCGATCCTGTGGTATTGCTGCAAGATGATGATGTACGAGCAAATATTGAACAATGGCTCGGTCAATTGAGTGAAAAGCAACGTGAAGTGGTTGAGCGCCGTTTTGGGCTCCATGGCCATGAAGTATCAACACTCGAAGAAGTCGGTAATAACATTGGTGTAACGCGTGAACGTGTACGTCAAATTCAAATAGAAGCCTTACGTAAATTACGTGAAATTCTTGAAAATGAAGGCTTCTCTGGAGAAGCATTATTTAAGTAAGTTCTTGAGTTTTATGTATTAAATCGAACTGCTCTGGCTAACTTGTGATATTAAGGTTAGTCAGTAGCAATCTGAATTAAAGCCGCTGAAACATTTCGCCCCTCATTGAGTAGAAAATTATAGGTTCTACACGCTGCTGCAGTATCCATTACTTCCAATCCTATTTTGTATTTCTGAAACAATAAATTAATCTTAACTGGTGGCAGTACAAATTTAGTTCCGACTCCTAAAACCACAATTTCAGGAGCAAGCTCGGCTATTTGTGAAATAGAATCTTCTGTTAAGTCTTCCAAATTGTTCACTGTCCAATCTGTAATCAAGCTCGTTGGATTGATAATAAAGTTTGTGTTAATTGTTTTTAGGTTTGCTGTCATTACTCCGTTATGCACGGTATTTTGAATAATGACTATTTCTCTCGGTGAATAGGAGTGAATGGCATTACCAATGCTGTTTTCTCTTGTAAATGCCATGATTTTTCAGTATTTTTTACTTTTTATGGGATATTTAATAGCTTACGCTACACCGATTATTATTGAAACAGTGTATGATCCCAGATTAATCAGCTAACCGTTATTGTTGTGGCTTAATAGGTGACTATAAACACTATTTACGTGATTAATCTAGGATTATTATCCACAAATAAAGAGAATAGAGAATTATTAATTGAAAGACGATTTTCCCCGAATTAATCGATTACCTCCTTATGTTTTTAATATCGTTAATGAATTAAAAGCGCAAGCACGTTCACGCGGTGAAGATATCATCGATTTTGGTATGGGTAATCCAGATCAACCAACACCACAGCATATTGTTGATAAATTGGTCGAAGTAGCACAACGACAAGATACCCACCGTTATTCGTTATCTCGCGGTATTCCGCGTTTACGACGTGCCATCTGTCAGTGGTATAAAAAACGATTTGATGTTGATTTGGATGCAGAAACTGAAGCGATAGTGACTATCGGTTCAAAAGAAGGATTAGCGCATTTGGCTTTAGCAACAGTCGGCCCAGGAGATGCAGTATTAGTACCTAATCCAGCATACCCAATTCATCCCTATGGATTTATTATTGCCGGTGCAGAAATTCGTCATGTACCGATGACCGATGACTTTTTTACTGAACTCGAAACGGCGATTCAAGATATTTGGCCACGTCCAAAAATGTTGGTGTTAAATTATCCGAGCAACCCGACGACTGAGACTGTTGATTTAGAATTTTTTCAACGTGTAATTGATATTGCCAGAGAACACGAAATTTGGGTTGTCCATGATCTGGCTTATGCTGATATAGTATTTGATGGTTATGTTGCTCCGTCAATTTTACAAATTCCGGGTGCTAAAGATGTTGCAGTTGAATTTTATTCATTATCAAAAAGTTACAATATGCCCGGTTGGCGGGTTGGTTTTATGTGTGGCAATAAAACCTTGGTAGCAGCACTGGCTAGAATGAAGTCCTATTTGGATTACGGCATGTTTACCCCGATTCAAGTTGCAGCAATTGCAGCACTTGAAGGGCCACAAGAATGCGTAAAAGAAATTTCGAATATGTATCAAATGCGTCGAGATGTTTTATGTGAGGGTCTGAGTGCAATTGGTTGGGATATAGAAAAACCAAAAGCAACGATGTTTGTATGGGCACCTATTCCTGAAGCCTATGTCGAAATGGGTTCATTAGAATTTAGTAAAAAATTATTAAAAGATGCCAAAGTTGCAGTGTCTCCCGGAATTGGTTTTGGATCTTACGGGGATAAATTTGTACGTTTTGGTTTAATAGAAAACGAGCATAGAACCAGACAAGCAGTTCGAGGAATACGAGATATGTTTCGTAATGATAAAGTATTTAAGTCGGAGGAAGTAGAGTGAAAGCCGTAAATGTAGGTGTGCTAGGACTAGGAACAGTCGGTAGTGGAACTGTAAAAGTATTACAACGTAACGCACAAGAGATTGCGCGACGTGCCGGTCGAGGTATTGTAGTGACCCATGCATCGGCTCGCGACATTAAAAAAACACGCGACTGTGATGTGTCTGCAACAACTTTAACGACAGACTCAATGGCCGTTATCAATGATCCTGATATTGAGATTGTTGTGGAATTAATCGGTGGTGATAGTTTAGCGCTAGAATTAGTGATGGCTGCTATTAATCAAGGGAAACATGTTGTTACCGCGAATAAAGCACTCATTGCAAAACACGGCAATGAAATATTTAAAGCAGCACAAGAAAAAGGTGTGATGGTTGCATTTGAAGCTGCTGTTGCGGGTGGTATCCCCATCATAAAAGCATTACGTGAAGGTTTAGCTGGAAATAAGATTCAATGGCTAGCTGGAATCATCAATGGAACAGGAAATTTTATTTTAACCGAAATGCGCGATAAAGGTCGTGACTTTGATGATGTGTTAAAAGAAGCACAAGAATTAGGTTATGCTGAAGCTGATCCTACATTTGATGTTGAAGGAATCGATGCTGCGCATAAGCTTACGATATTAGCGTCCATTGCTTTTGGAGTACCATTGCAATTTGAAAAAGCATTTACCGAAGGTATTGGCAATATCACCCGAGATGATGTGCAATATGCTGAAGAGTTAGGATATCGAATAAAACATCTTGGTATAACACGCCGAACTGAAAAAGGCATTGAACTACGAGTTCATCCAACACTAATTCCAGAACGCCGATTAATTGCCAATGTTGATGGCGTTATGAATGCTGTTTTAGTTATGGGTGATGCCGTTGGACCAACACTGTATTATGGTGCGGGTGCGGGTGCGGAGCCTACTGCATCAGCCGTTGTCGCGGATATTGTTGACGTGGTTCGTGTTCTTACCTCTGATCCAGAAAATCGAGTACCGCATTTAGCATTCCAAGCAGACGAATTACACGATATTCCAATTTTAACCATGGATGATGTTGAAACGGCTTATTACTTGCGTATGTTAGCTGAGGATAAACCGGGCGTGCTAGCTGAGGTGACAACCATTCTCGGTGATCAAGGTATTAGTATTGAGGCGATGATACAAAAAGAACCAAAAATGGGTGAGACTAATGCTGAAATTATTTTATTAACCTATGTCGTTAATGAAAAAGCAATGAAAGCTGCAATTAAGAAAATTGAAACGTTAAATGTCATTAGTGGTTCGGTGGTACAAATACGAATGGAAACATTGAATCAAGATTAATTAAATATGACAGCGAATATAAAAAAGTATTTAGGAGAATTTTATGCCTTTTAGACCACGATATACTGGATTAATAGACAAGTACCGCGATCGCTTGCCAGTTAATGACGATACTCGAATTATCAGTTTAGGCGAAGGTAATACACCGCTTATTAGACTTAGCAATATACCGGATATTATCGGTAAAGAGGTTGATATCTATGTTAAGTATGAAGGCTTAAATCCAACGGGATCATTTAAAGATCGTGGCATGACAATGGCAGTCACTAAAGCTGTTGAAGAAGGTAGTAAAGCAATTATTTGTGCTTCTACTGGTAATACTTCTGCTGCTGCTGCTGCGTATGCTTCACGAGCCGGTATTACTGCTTTTGTATTAATTCCTGATGGTAAAATTGCGCTTGGTAAATTAGCTCAGGCAATGATGCACGGTGCTGTTGTGATTCAAATTAAAGGAAATTTTGATGTTGGTATGCAATTAGTCAAAGATGTTGGTGAAACAGCACCGGTGACTATCGTAAACTCAATTAACCCATTTCGTTTGCAAGGTCAAAAAACAGCAGCATTTGAAATTGTAGAAGAGTTAGGTAGCGCACCTGATTATCATTGTATTCCTGTTGGAAATGCAGGCAATATTACCGCTCATTGGATGGGTTACTCTGAATATCATGACAATGGCATCGTTAATAATCGTCCTGTAATGTGTGGTTATCAAGCAGCCGGAAGTGCGCCATTTATGCGTGGTGAAATGGTTGATGATCCAGATACTGTTGCAACTGCAATACGAATTGGTCATCCACAAAGTTGGGATAAGGCTTGGAAAGTAAAAGAAGAATGTAATGGCTGGTTTGATGAGTGTACTGATGAACATATTTTAGCAACGCAAAAATTATTAGCTGAAAAAGAAGGTGTGTTTTGTGAGCCCGCTTCTGCAACCTCACTTGCTGGTGCTATTACCGATATAAAATCTGGTAAAATACCAGAAGGAAGTAAAATAGTGTGTACTTTAACCGGCCATGGTTTAAAAGATCCGGATACTGCTATTGCACAAAGTACACGACCATTAATTACAATAGATGCTACCTTATCAGAAGTTGAAAAAGCTATTTTGAGTAATATGGATTAAAACTGTATATGCCCCCTAGTAACTCAGGAACACGACAGCTCTCATTATTTGTTCCTGAGTTATTTTCGGGCTTACGTTTTTTTAATGACATTCCTAAACAGGAGGTTCCTAATCTTCCTGCCCTGCAGCTACTCTTAACCCGATCAACAACAACTAAAGAAGGCTTTAATGACTACTCTTATGGTGTTTGTTCTCTAGCGGGTATTGATATTTCGGCACAACACGATGTGCCGCTTGCCGCTATTTCAGTGGCAGTTGATTCAGAAATAGACAGTAATAAAAAAAATAATACGGACTATTTTATATTTGCAGAGCCAGTGGTTCTTAAGGCTGATCGAGATAGTGTGGTTTTGCTTGACAGTTTGTTGCATGAATTAACACTGGATGAAAGTGAACGATTAATAGCTGAGATTAATCAACATTTTGTGGCTGAACCGTGGGAATTACAAATTACATCGAATGGTGAATGGTATATGATTCTTCACTCTAACTTTGATATTTGCACCTGTAATATTTCTAGTGTAATTTTACAAAATACTCAAGATTTCTTACCCAAAGGTAAAGACGCTCGTTACTGGCGTAAAATTATAAATGAAATAGAAATGTTATTGTTTGCAAGTAATGTTAACGTTGAACGTGAACAACAAAGTAAAGCAACTGTGACGAGTTTATGGTTATGGGCCGGTGGCTCTAAACCTAAGATAATCAACAAAAGTCCTCAATGTGATTTAATATCGGCGGATGAAAATTCGTTAGCTGCGCTCTCTGGTTATTTAACCATCCCATTTAAAACCGCTAATGATGTATTTGCTATCAATGCGCAGCATGAAATTATTGTTATATTGGCGTTACAGGCTTTATGGCGACAGCGTGATTTATTCTCGTGGATTGAAGCCTTAAAAATACTCGAAAAAGAATTGTTTGAGCCAATAGTTAATTGCTTACGTAAAGGTGAACTGGATGTTTTAAGTTTGTACGAAGATAAAAAAAATAAAGTTAGTTGTACACGCAGAAATATAAAGAGTTGGTGGAAACCCGTCAAACCTTTAACCACCTTATCGAGTTTATTATGATTATAAAACACCGACATTCTGAAACGGAACATGTTGAATTTGATGTTAATTCATCTATTTTAGAACGAATTTACCTACAACGTAATATTACTGATGTATCTCAATTAGAAACCTCACTCAAAAAATTACACGACTTCCGTACTTTAAAAGACATTGATATTGCCGTAAGCATATTAATTGAAGCCTTAAAGACGCAAAGAAAAATTTGTATTGTCGGAGATTTTGATGCTGATGGTGCAACTAGTTGTGCGTTGACGATGCGTGGCTTAAAGGAATTTGGGTTTAATAATGTAACGTATCAAGTACCCAATCGATTTGATTTTGGTTATGGTTTAACTCCCGAAATTGTAAATTATATTGCCAATGAATCGAATATTAAACTCGATTTAATCATTACAGTCGATAACGGTATTTCGAGTATTAATGGTGTTGCGTTAGCAAATCAATTAGGGATAGATGTGATAGTTACTGATCATCATTTACCGGGCTCAGAGCTTCCGGATGCAAAAGCCATTGTTAACCCAAACCAAGCAGCAGACAAATTTCCGAGCAAAATGCTAGCCGGAGTGGGTGTGATGTTTTATTTACTAATGGCCCTACGTGCCGAATTACGACAGCAGAACTGGTTTGTATCAAATAACAGAACAGAGCCACAATTAGCTAAATGGTTGGATATTGTCGCACTTGGCACCGTCGCTGATGTTGTGCCACTGGATCAAAATAACCGAATTTTAGTATCTCAGGGTCTAGCGCGTATACGTGCAGGGCGTTGTTGTCCAGGGATATTGGCTTTATTAAAGGTTGCTGGTCGAGATCATACACGTTGTGTTGCTAGTGATATTGGTTTTACTGTAGGTCCACGATTAAACTCTGCTGGTCGATTGGATGATATGACCGTTGGAATAGAGTGTTTGTTAACTGATGATACTGATATAGCAATGCGATATGCGCAACAATTAGATCAGTTGAACAAAGATCGAAGAGAAATTGAATCTGAAATGCGGGCATCTGCAGAGCAGCATCTAGCCACCTTAAAATTATCTGATAATGACGCTGAGCATATGCCGTTAGGGCTTTGTTTGTATGATCCTAGTTGGCATCAAGGTGTTATTGGTATATTGGCTTCTCGAATTAAAGAGCGCGTTCATCGACCGGTTATTGTTTTTGCACAAGGTAAGGATGGCGAAATTAAAGGTTCAGCACGTTCAATTCCTGGTTTGCATATTCGTGATGTGCTCGAGGCCGTGTCAGCAGGGAATCCTGGGTTAATTTTAAAATTTGGCGGACATGCAATGGCCGCTGGATTAAGTTTACATGAAGCGAGCTATGAACAATTTAATGCTGCATTTTGTGCTGAATTGGATAAATGCTTGGATACCGACTTGTTGCAAAATGTTATCTATAGTGATGGTGAACTGAATACTGAAGATTTAACTCTAAAGACAGCTGAAAACATCCGCTATGCGATGCCTTGGGGGCAAGGTTTTCCTGAGCCGGTTTTTGATGGCGAGTTTGAAGTGGTCAATTCCCGAGTACTTGGTAAAAAACATTTAAAACTGGTATTACGTGGTGCTGATTCTGACGATGTCTATGACGCTATTGCGTTTAACCAAAGTGAAGATCATAATTTACAAAGTGATGATATTATATCAATAGCCTATCGACTTGATGTCAATGAGTATCAAGGCCGTGAGTCCTTGCAATTGATGGTAGAACATATTTTTCATGAATAAAGCTATTGCTGATTCACGTTATTTAGTTGATAGTGTATTATTAGCTACTAAGGCTAAAACCAGACATACAGACTCAATATTACAGATTAGGTACAAGAATGTTAGAAGTTAATCCTCTTTATACTCAAATAAAAGACATGCAGGGACGTACCACCGTTCTTAGGGGGTACCTTTGATGTTGAAGTTAAAGCAGAAAGACTGGTTGAAGTCACCCGTGAATTAGAACTACCCGATATCTGGAATAACCCAGAATATGCACAAGAGCTTGGCAAAGAGCGAGTGTATCTCGAACAAATTGTAAAAGTAATCACTGATCTTGACTCTGAATTACAAGAAGCAAATGAATATATTGAATTGGCAGCTGAGGAAGACGATCAAGAGTCGATCGATGCTATTGTTCAAGACCTAGATTCATTTGAACAAAAGCTCGCTAAACTTGAATTTCAACGAATGTTTTCAGGCAAACTTGACAGTAATAATGCCTTTATCGATGTTCAATCGGGTTCCGGTGGCACCGAAGCTCAAGATTGGGCTGAAATGATTTTTCGTATGTTTCTACGTTGGGGCGAGCATAATGGTTTTAAAACCGAGATTATTGAAGTGTCAGACGGTGATGTTGCCGGCATTAAAAGTGGTACGATTAAATTTACTGGGGATTATGCCTTTGGCTGGTTACGTACCGAAACCGGGGTACATCGTTTAGTCCGTAAATCACCATTTGATTCCGGCAGTCGCCGCCATACCTCTTTTGCATCGGTGTTCGTGTATCCTGAAGTTGATGACTCTATTGAAATCGATATTAATCCGGCAGATTTGCGTATTGATACCTATCGTGCAAGTGGTGCTGGTGGTCAGCATGTTAACAGAACGGATTCTGCGGTACGTATTACACATTTACCAACTAATGCCGTGGTGCAATGCCAAAGCGAACGTTCACAACATCAAAATAAAGCCAATGCAATGAATCAACTTAAAGCTAAGTTGTATGAATTGGAAATGTTAAAACAAAATGAAGAAAAGCAAGTATTGGAAGATTCTAAAGCCGATATTGGGTGGGGCAGTCAAATACGATCCTACGTGCTAGATCAGTCTAGAATAAAAGATTTACGAACAGGTATTGAAAAAACCAATACTCAAGCTGTACTTGATGGTGACTTAAATGAATTTATTGAAGCCAGCTTGAAAAAAGGTTTGTAATTGCTAGTCCATATAGAATTATAAATAGTAAAAAAATTAAAACTGACTATATTAAAGAGCGAAAAAATATGAGTAATGAACTTGATGAAAATGCATTAATAGCACAACGCCGAAGTAAATTATCGGCATTAAGAGAACAGGGTAATGCCTTTCCTAATGATTTTCGTCGAACCCACTTGGCCGAAGAATTGCATTCTGCGCACGGTGATAAAGATAAAGAAGAATTAGAATCTTTAGCCCTTAGAGTTTCGGTTGGTGGGCGAATGATGGCTAAACGTGTAATGGGTAAAAATAGTTTTGCACCGGTGCAAGATATGTCAGGTCGAATTCAACTTTTTGTTAGCCGTGATAAATTAGCCGAAGGTTTCTATAATACTCAATTTAAAAAATGGGATATCGGTGATATTGTTGGTGCTGAAGGCCTATTATCAAAAACCGATAAAGGTGAGTTGACTGTAAAAGTAGATAATATTCGCTTATTAACTAAGTCTCTTAGACCGTTGCCTGAAAAATTTCATGGTTTGTCCGATCAAGAAATACGCTATCGACAACGTTATATTGATTTGATAATGAACGAGTCATCACGTAATACATTTCGGGTTCGAACTGAAATTATAACTTTTATTCGAAATTTTTTATTAAAGAAAAATTTTATGGAAGTTGAAACTCCTATGATGCAAGTCATCCCTGGTGGTGCAACAGCTCGTCCTTTTATTACACACCATAATGCCATGAGTCGTGATATGTATTTACGTATTGCGCCAGAGCTTTATTTAAAGCGACTGGTCGTAGGTGGTTTTGAACGAGTATTTGAAATAAATCGAAATTTTCGAAATGAAGGGTTATCAACTCGGCATAATCCTGAATTTACCATGCTAGAATTTTATGAGGCGTTTGCTGATTATGAAATGTTAATGGATTTAACAGAGGAAATGTTACGTGAAATGGCTCAAACTGTTACAGGTGATACAAAAGTAACCTACCAAGGTGACGAATTTGATTTTGGTAAACCATTTTCAAGAATGACCATTAAAGAGTCTATTTTACACTTTAATCCTACTCTAAATTCAGCCGATCTAGAGTCAGATACGAGTGCACGTAAAATTGCTGAAGGTTTAGGTATTCCATTAAAAGATTCGTATGGCTTGGGTAAAGTTCAAATTGAAATATTTGAAAAAACGGTTGAACATCGATTGATGAATCCAACATTTATTACGGCTTATCCAACTGAAGTGTCGCCACTAGCAAGGAGAAATGATGATGATCCTTTTGTAACGGATCGGTTTGAGTTTTTTATCGGTGGACGTGAAATCGGTAATGGTTTTTCAGAATTAAATGATGCTGAAGATCAGGCGGATAGATTTAAACAACAAGTAAACGAAAAAGAAGCTGGTGATGATGAAGCTATGTTTTATGATGAGGATTATATTGTTGCCCTAGAGCATGGATTACCACCAACGGCTGGTGAAGGTATTGGTATTGATCGACTAGTGATGTTATTTACTGATTCAGCCTCTATTAGAGATGTTTTATTATTTCCTCATATGAAACCTGAAGCGTCATAATATACGGAGAGCAATATGCGATTTTTAAAACTATCTGCGATATCAATTGCGATTTTAATTGTTTTTGCAGGCTTGATAGGAATTTTTATCACAAAAGAATATTCTGTGAGTCGTTCTGTGTCAATTAATGCTTCAAAGGATGTTATTCACAATTTAGTGGGTGATCTGGATAATTGGGAACAGTGGACTACCTGGAAGCTTGATGATCCTTCTATCGCAATTTTTAAAGGTTCAAAATCACAAGGAATTGGTGCCAGTCAGTCTTGGAAAGGCGAAAGTGGTGAAGGTAAATTAGAATTTACAAGTTCATCATTAAATAAAGGCATTGTTTATGACTTGTATTTTGATGGTGGAGATCAAAAGTCGATATCTTCAATGTTATATTCTAAGGATGGTAATAATACAGTCGTTACCTGGAAAATGACGGGTACCATGGATGTACCAATCGTTGGCGGATACTTTGCTATGATGATTGATGGCATGGTGGGCAAAATGTTTGAACGTGGATTAGTACGATTAAAAGCGGTATCTGAAAAAAAAAAGATAGTTAGTCGTTATGATTTATTTTATAGTTTTAAATTTCCTAAAAAAGGTAATAAATTAACATTATCTGAAGTCAGAACGATCTGTCAGCATTTTAGTTTGGATAATTTGTGGCAAAAAATTAGTAACGATCCACCTAAGAACAGTTTTGTTAGTGATGGTTGTTCGCTATGGATAAATAAGTGGAAAGGCACTAGCATTTATCCTGCGTGTGTGTTGCATGATATTAAGTATTGGTCTGGCTATCCTAACGAAGATGTTGACAGATTAATTGCCGATGCGGAATTATTAATTGATGTAGCGACATTACTAAAATCAACTGGCATGGCTGAAACAATGTACGGTGGAGTTCGATTAGGCGGTAGTGAAGTGTTTAAATCACCATTTCGATGGGCTTATGGTCGTGGTGATTAGTTGGAATTTAACAGTGGCTATTATCCACCAAGTGCGATTTTAACTGCATCCATTTTTTCAGCGGCATCTTCCATATCAACAATATTCATTTCAGGTTCTAGTCCGAGCTTTCCAAATGCTGGGATTTTAGTCCAATCTTCCTTGGTAAGGGGATGATCTGTACCAAAATGACTTTGTAAATTAGCGACCATAACAATATCAGTATAATCTGCATCGCCGTCGTGATCGCGACTTAAATGCTCGTGTTCACTGGCAACTAAAATAATTTGCTCTGAAAAATGCCATTTTTTTAATATTGCGGCACCAATCGTTGTGTGTGCTTTTTGAATAATGGAGTCCAGTTTTTTCTCATCGTCTAATATTTCAGGGAATTCTTCAGCACGACTCAAAATTGGAAGTACTCCTATATCGTGAACTAGTCCAGCTAACATAGCCTGATCTGCCGGTAATTTCGTCATTTCAGCACAAAGTGCATGACTAATTGCAGCAACTTGTGTGCTGTGTTCCCAGGTTGCTCGTAGTCGTGAATCAGTTGTATCGGATGTCGCCTGAAACATTTGTTCCATAACCATACTGGTCACAAGATTTTTCACCATGGTGAAACCCATTCTTGATATTGCGCCCAATAAAGTATCGATGGGCTGAGAGGCACGTAATAGAGGACTATTTGCTACTTGAATTAATCTAGCCGATAGAGCCGCATCCGATGATATGACATCACTGACACTGTTCATGGAAACATCATCATCTTCCAATGTTTCACGGACTTTTAATGCGACTTCAGGTAAGGTGGGTAATACTAATTTATCATTTTCGAGATCTGTTAATAAGCTATTAAGGAATTCTTGTTCAATTATTTCGCTCATCCCAATTGTCCTGTTGTCACGTGTTAAAATATATTGTAGGTAGGTGTTGACAGCTTTATCGGCAATGAATAAGAGAAGTTAAATAAATAGAGATGTTATTTTATTATTAATGTAAATACTAATACGGTTAAGTAACCATGTTATTACCGTTAATCTTCTATGGTTATGACATGGATGAAAACAGCTTATAATGAAGCAGAGTTGGTTATTTGATGTTGTAATTTACTTGTTTATTCAGTCGAATTTTTATCTGTTCTTTCAAATGAATAAGGCAATTCTTGAAATGTAAATTTAATATTTTGATTTTCTTTAACGACAATAGAACCTTGATCAATGCAGTTAATTTGAAGCACGGCAAGTGCCTCAATACCGCCAGCTGGGCTTGTTTGACAGCTTACTATTTTTCCTTTGCTTTGTTCATCTTCTGCTTGTTCTGTGTTTAAATCCGTACCGGGTTTTAGTAACTCAGAAGCATCGCTTTTTAGTCGGTACAGTCGTTTTTTTAATTTTCCTAGATACTGGGTTCGGGCTACAATTTCTTGACCTGGATAACACCCTTTTTTAAAGCTGATTGCATTAATAAGTTGCAGGTTCAGCATTTGAGGTACAAAGCTGTCAACAGTTTCATTGGAGATAGACGGGATTCCCGATTTAATATCAAGGTATGACCATGACTCAAATGACACGGGTGTTAACTGTTCTTGATTTATTTTCCAAAATTTTATTAGTGTTTCAGCGTTTGAGAAAAGTAAAAAACGTGGTTGTGTTTTTGATAGAGTGTCATCATTGAGTTTGATAACAGTAAGGTCATTTTGAGTAATAGTACTATAAGTAGAGTTTGTAATGTTATTCAATTGGCTGTCTAAAACTGATTTAGCAGCATTGCCCGAAAGACCGATGCACGGTAATGAATCAGATACATCGAGTAACTCAACATCGGCTCTCATTTTGAACATGGTTAGGCGTTTTAATATTGAATCGAGTAAATTTTTTGGTAATTGCAGATAATAATCATCATTAATTTGGAATAAATTAAATAATGCTAATACTCTACCTTTTGGGCTGCAATAACTGTTTAGTTGTGCTTGTGTTTCTGTGACTAAGTTTACGTCATTACTAAATTGTGACTGTAAAAATGTTTGAGATTCAGTTCCTGATATTTTAATTAAACCGTAATGTGATAGCTCAGTTATGACAGTCTTATTATCAGTTGTAACACTGGCTAATTCTTGACGTGGATTACCATAATGGATAACGCTGTTTTGTTCAAAAATTGCACCTAATGACTGCAAATGTTCTTTTAAGCTTGATTCCATTGAATAACCCTTCGTAATTGTTATTAAATTCTTTATTCTTTAATTTGCACATTATATCATTGGAAGAATATCAGATGTGGACTAAACTAGTTGATAATGTTAGAAAAACAACAAAAACCAAAATTTCTAAATTTATTTCAAATCGCGATGCCGGTGACCGCTATTGTGTCAATTCTACATCGGCTATCCGGTTTGTTGTTAGTGTTGTTCCTTCCTATCTTAATTTATGGTTTTTATATATCCACACAGAGCAAAGCAGAATTTACAGCTTTACTCAATAATTTTGACTCTGTTGTCTGGCGTGTCGTGTTAATTATACTAACTTGGATAACTGCTCATCATATCATTGCAGGGATTCGTTATTTACTTATTGATATTGATTTGGGCTTGTCATTACCTGTGGCCAAAATGACCGCGTGGATTGCGAATATTGCGGCTGTAGTTGTCATGTTGGTTTTGGCAAAGGGGTTACTGCTATGAGTCAACATGCTCATGGATTTCGTGCCTGGATTGTACAACGACTTTCAGCCGTTTATTTATTATTTTTTTCTATTGTTAGTTTAGTTTGGTATATAAACTCGCCAGTTATTACCTATGAACTATGGCTTAGTACTTTTAAATCGCCATTTACTATTGTACTAGTTGCGTTATTTTTTATTGCTGTTTTTGTTCATGCATGGATTGGAATACGGGATATTGTGATTGATTACGTGCATCCATTTGTACTGCGTCTTACATTGCTGTCATTTATTTTATTATTTTTGTTTGGCTTGGGGGTTTGGGTAGTGGTTATTTTAGCATCGGTTTTTGTTCGATGACAATAAAGAAAAGGTCATTTGATTCTTTGGTAATTGGTGCCGGCGGTGGTGGCCTAAGATCGGCGTTACAACTTGCACAGGCTGATGCCAATGTTGCCGTGGTTTCCAAGGTATTTCCTACACGGTCTCATACTGTTGCCGCTCAAGGTGGAATGAATGCCGCATTGGCTAATGTGTTACCCGATAACTGGCATTGGCATATGTATGATACTGTTAAAGGCAGTGATTATTTAGGTGATCAAGATGCTATTGAGTATATGTGTCGTTCGGCTTCAAAA
Source organism: uncultured Thioalkalispiraceae bacterium (assembly GCA_964420605.1). GTDB lineage: Bacteria > Pseudomonadota > Gammaproteobacteria > UBA6429 > Thiohalophilaceae > CAYQUC01. The sequence goes on from CAYQUC010000004.1 coordinate 29,409, forward strand.
TTGGTTATTGAACTAGAACATTCGGGTGTGCCTTTTACTCGATTAGACAATGGTAAAATTTACCAACGACCCTTTGGTGGCCAAAGTCAAAATTTTGGTGGTGATCAAGCCGCGCGAACTTGTGCAGCGGCGGATAGAACGGGTCATGCTATTTTGCATACCTTATATCAACAAAATATCCGTGCTAAAACTCATTTCTTTGATGAGTTTTTTGCCATCGATTTAATTAAAAATACTGAAGGCGATATTGTTGGAGCGCTGGTGTTAGAAATTGAAACCGGTGAACCACTGATTATTGAAGCTAAAAGTATTCTCATTGCAACCGGTGGCGTAGGACAGTTATTTAGAACTAATACCAATGCACACATTAATACTGGTGATGGTATGGGTATGACATTACGAGCCGGTATTCCATTGCAAGACATGGAGTTTTTTCAATTTCATCCTACTGGAATTGCGGGTAAAGGCATGTTAATCACGGAAGGTGTTCGTGGTGAAGGTGGTTATTTGGTTAATAAACACAATGAACGGTTTATGGAACGCTATGCGCCACATGCGAAAGATTTAGCGAGCCGAGATGTTGTGAGTCGTGCGATTGCCACTGAAGTTCGAGAAGGACGTGGCTGTGGCCCTAATGGTGATCATGTGATGTTGAAAGTTGATCATTTAGGTGAAGATGTTATCGCTAAAAGACTTCCTGGAATTCGCGATATGGTTCAAACTTTTTTACGCTTTGATCCTGTTGAGTCAGCCATACCCGTTTTCCCAACGGCACATTATACCATGGGCGGAATCCCAACCAATCGACATGGACAAGTTGTTGCACCGGTTGCGACAGGTGAAGATGTAATACCTGGTTTATATGCTGTTGGTGAATGTGCTTGTGTTTCTGTTCATGGCGCTAATCGTTTGGGTGGTAACTCTTTGTTGGATATTGTGGTATTTGGTCGCGCGGCAGGTAAGCATGTTATAAAGTATTTAAAAGAAAATAGATTTCATAGTCCCATCGATGAAGACAGTGTTGCAAGTGCTATGGCACATTTATCGCGCTGGGATAAAAAAGGCGAAAGTGAATCTGTGCCGACATTACGTCATGAGCTACAAGCTATAATGGAAAATAATTGCAGTGTATTTAGAACGGATGAAGTATTAAAAGAAGGATTACAGAAAGTACTTGATATTGAAAAGCGCTTGATTGATGTTCGTTTACAAGATCATAGTAAAGTTTTTAATACTGCTAGAATTGAGGCTTTGGAATTAGAAAACTTGGTGGATCTTGCCATTGCAACAGTTACGGGTGCATTAGCTAGAACTGAAAGTAGAGGTGCACATTCAAGAATAGATTATCCAGATCGTGATGATAAGAACTGGATGCGTCATACTTTATATTATAAAAAGGATTATCGACTTGAATACAAGCCGGTTAGAATGAAGCCGATGACAGTCGAGTCTTTTCCACCAAAAAAGCGGGTTTACTAGCGGCAAAGTGTTATTCAGTAATAACCTAAAGTTTCGTATCAAATGTACGAATTAATATATGAACATTTGTTTAATTATTTTTTACTGTTGAGAGCATACTGATGCGATTCTCTATATACCGATATAATCCTGAAACTGATAAAAAACCGTCAATGCAAGATTTTGTGTTGGATGATATTGATACTAGCTTAATGTTACGTGATGCCTTGTTATTGATAAAAGAACAAGACGCGAGTTTGAGTTTTAGGCATTCCTGTGGCGAAGGGGTTTGTGGTTCTGATGCTATTAATATTAATGGTAAAAATGGCCTAGCCTGTATTACACCACTTAATGAATTAAAACAGCCAGTAGTGGTCCGTCCAGTTCCGGGTATGCCGGTAATTCGAGATCTCGTTGTAGACATGAGTCAATTTTTTCATCATTACCGAGCAGTTAAACCCTATCTAATAGTGCATGATCCTGAACCAGAAATTGAATATCATCAAACCCCCGAGCAACGCGATAAACTCGATGGTTTGTATGAATGTATTTTGTGTGGTTGTTGTACCACGGCATGTCCATCGTTTTGGTGGAATCCTGATAAATTTCGTGGACCTGCGGCATTGTTACAATCCTATCGGTTTTTAGCTGATAGTCGGGATCAAGCAACCGATGAACGTATCTCTGATCTGCAAGGGCCTTATCGTTTGTTTCGTTGTCATACTATTATGAATTGCGTGAATGTTTGTCCTAAAGGATTAAATCCAACGGCTGCGATAAATAATATTAAAAAAATGATGTTAAAGGATTTAATTTAATCCATGACTTATACACTCTCTTCAAAATCACGGTTGTACTGGCAATGCCGACGCGGTATGTTAGAGTTGGATACTTTATTAATTGGATTTTTGGATAGAAAGTATAACGACTTGGATAATCATTCTAAAAAAACATTTGAAGATTTTTTAGATAACCCCGATCCATTATTGCTGGATTATTTAATGGGAAATACCATTGCGGTAGACAAGGATGTTGCCTATGTTATCACACAAATACAAGATGCCGTTGAAGCTTGATTTAACACCGTCTATTTTTCTTTTGTATTTTATTGTAGTTATTCATCTATTAGCACTAAGTGTACTTACACTAAAGCTTAATATTCACAGTGGCTTATTATTTCTTATTGCTATAGTTATATTCATCAGTTTATATCGCAGTTTGAAACAATGCCGTTCGGTAAAATTTAACCAGTATATTAAAAATGTTGAGTTTAACGATGCTCTGCAGTGCAACTTGATTCATTCGAATAATCACTTGTCAGTTGTCGAGCTGCAAAAAAATTGGTATAAACTTTCTTGGTTATTGATTTTATATTTTAAATTAAACGACAGGGATGAAAAAAATATTACTCTCATTATATTACCTGATATGCTGCAGATAGAACAATCACGACAACTTAAACTGTATTTAATTCAAGTTAGTCTTTCAAAGAAAAAGTCAACATTTTAAAAAAAATTGAATTAATTAAGTTATTTTATGAATGTTGGTATAATTATTCTCGACAAGATTAAACTCAGCATTAGGAACAATTATTGTATTTTTAATATTAAATTCATCATTTTTTTCTGGAAAGTCCAATATAAAGTGCAGGCCACGGCTTTCTTTTCTTTCTAAAGCACTTCGAATGATTAAGTCGGCAACAACGGCTAGATTCCGAAGTTCGAGTAAATCATTAGTAATACGAAAATTGCCATAGTAGTCATCAATTTCACTTAGTAATAATTGAATACGACTGGCTGCACGTTGTAAACGTTTAGTGGTTCTAACAATACCAACATAATCCCACATAAAACGGCGTAATTCATCCCAGTTGTGAGTCACAACAACTTCTTCATCCGAGTTGGTTACACGGCTTTCATCCCAATCGGAGATTTTTAGATTACTAATATCTTGCTGGGAATTTGCTAAAATGTGTTGACTGGCAGATTGTGCAAATACTAAACATTCTAGTAGTGAGTTGCTCGCCATTCTATTTGCACCGTGTAAACCAGTAAACGCAACTTCACCTATTGCATATAATCCGGGGATATCGGTTTGTCCATTAATGTTGGCCATAACACCACCACAGGTATAGTGCGCTGCAGGCACTACAGGAATTGGATCGGTTGTAATATCGATACCGTAACTTTTGCACCGTTTGTAGATTGTAGGGAAATGTTGTTTAACAAATTCTGCAGGTTTGTGGGATATATCAAGATAAACACAGTCGATCCCTTGACGTTTCATTTCATTATCAATTGCACGCGCGACAATATCGCGAGGCGCTAACTCGGCAGCTTGGTGATAGTGTTTCATGAATGTTTTGCCATTAGGCAAGCGTAATATTCCACCTTCGCCTCGGACGGCTTCTGTTACTAAAAATGATTTGGCATCAGGGTGGTATAAGCAAGTAGGGTGGAATTGATTAAATTCCATATTTGCAACACGACAACCCGCACGCCAGGCGAGAGCAATACCATCTCCTGAGGCGGTATCCGGGTTACTGGTGTAAAGGTAGACCTTACTGACACCGCCAGTGGCTAGAATGATGCTAGGTGCAATGAATACTTCAACCTGTTCGGTTTTGCGGTTTAAAATATAAGCACCGACACAGCTGTGATTATTGTCACCTTCTTTTTTTGTGGTAATTAAATCCACGACATTGTGATGTTCGTAGACAGTTATATTGGGATGCGCTAATACCCTTTCTAATAAGGCTGTTTGCATTGCATGACCGGTTTTATCCGCAGCATGTATTACACGACGATGGCTATGACCACCTTCTTTAGTTAGGTGGTATGGGTAATTCTGCTGTTCTGAATCATTTGGGGTGAAATTGACACCTTGATCTATCAACCATTGAATATTTTCTTTGCTCTTTTGAACGACAAATTCCACAATTTTCTCATCGCATAATCCCGCACCGGCATTTATTGTGTCATTTTGATGGGATTCTTGACTATCATTTTCGTCTAATACCGCAGCAATACCACCCTGTGCATAAAGTGTGTTGCTTTCAAGCAAATTTACCTTAGATATCAAGAAGATATGTTTTTTTTCAGCTAACCTGAGAGCTACCGATAGTCCTGCTGCGCCAGTACCTATAATTAGAACGTCACTTTTTAATGTTGTCATTGTTGTTATTCAACTTAAATTATTCATTTTTACGTTTGTTTTTACTGACTAATGAAGTTTATTAGCAGTTTTTTACATCGTACCATTGTGTAACATTCCCTGTAGTAAGATAATATCATATTAATATATGCTATTAATTTATACGATAGTCTGACTATAAACAAATTAATTATATGATAGGCGAACTACAACGCAGAACGATTGTCGTACTTATATAACATCCGGCATCGTATGTATTAATTAACATTGAAGTTAGATTGAAATTAGATTGAAATAGGGCGGTTCGGATGGGTGAACAGAATGTTGACCAATTATTAATTGAACGTGTACAACAAGGTGATAAAAAAGCCTTTGATGTCTTGGTATTGAAATACCAACAAAAGATTATTAATTTAATCTCGCGTTATGTACGCGATCATGCAGAAGTACTGGATTTGACTCAAGAAGCTTTTATCAAGGCTTATCGAGCAATACCAGGGTTCAGAGGTGATAGTGCGTTCTATACGTGGCTATACCGTATTGCAATTAATACAGCAAAGAACTTTTTGGTTGCTCAAAAGAGACGACCACCAGGATCTGATATCGATGCAAGTGAAGCCGAGCAATATGACAGTGCGGGATCGCTTAGAGAATATGCCTCACCAGAACGAATAGCATTAAAAGATGAAATTGCGAATGTGGTATTAAAGGCAATAGATGAGTTGCCCGAAGATCTAAAAACTGCCATTACTCTTCGTGAGCTTGAAGGCATGAGTTATGACGAAATATCTGATGCAATGTCTTGTCCTATTGGAACGGTACGCTCTAGGATTTTCCGGGCTCGAGAAGCGATCGATAAACTATTAGATCCACTAATAAATGATTAATTTTTGTACTTTATTCGTTCATACACAGAGAGAATATTATGAGTAATATAAATGAGCAATTATCCGCCTTAATGGATGGTGAAGAATCTAATATTAATTTAGTTCTGAGCAAAATGCAGGATACGAATGTACGAACTCGATGGCAACATTATCATCTAATTCGCGACATAATGCGTAACCAAGTTTCAAAAGTCGATAATCATGATATTTCTTTAAGAATACATGATGCTATTGCAAAAGAGCCGACCAGTATTGCTCCGGCTCATGTGTCTCGTAAAGCAGCTATTAATATCCCGTTTTTAAAACAATTGGGCAGTATGGCAATTGCCGCCACGGTAACAGCCGTTGCTATCTTGGTCGTGCAACAAAACCCTGATAGTTCTACTCAATCGGCAGTTGTTGCGAGTAATGTAAGTCAGAATAAAAGTGTTCAAATAGTTTCAACACGTAATATAGAATTAAATAAGGCCGTTGCTGCAAAATTAAATGGTTATCTTGTTAACCATAATGAGTATGCTGTTTCGTCTGGTATGCAGGGCGCGTTGCCTTATACTCGAGTTGTAAACTTTAATCCAACAGTTGAAATATCACGGTCAATAAATGCAAAATAAATTAGCTTTAATTGTAATTGTCTATTTTTGGACATTTCTAGTAAATGCAAATTCAGCTAATCAAGAAAATATACAGAATTGGTTAGAGAGAATGGCCCATGCAGGCCATATGGAAACATTTTCAGGCACTTTTATTTATGGAAAGAATACTGAACTTTCTGTGATGAAAATATTTCATCGAGCTGACAAGTTTGGTGAAATTGAAAAATTAATTTCCATGGATGGCAGTGGTAGAGAAGTTATTCGAAACAATGATCTTGTGACCTGTGTATTACCGGATAAAAATTCTGTTGTAGTTGAAAAAAGTCGACGATATTCAAAATTTCCGCCGTCGTTTCCTACGCAAATAAATAAATTAAAATATTACTCCTTTCAATTACAACAACAAGACAATATAGCGGGGCAGCTAGCTCAAAAAATTGCAGTTATTCCCAAAGATAATTTTCGTTTTGGCTATGCGCTATGGTTAGATGTTAAAACTGGATTATTATTAAAGTTACATTTGATTGGTCAAAATAATAAAATGGTTGAACAATTTTTATTTACGAATTTAAAATATCACGAAACCTTGGATGATAAATTATTTAAACCTACTACTGAAGGAAAAAAATATACTTGGCATCAGGCAAGAAAAAATAGTGGTAGCGTAGAATTATTTAGTGACTGGAGTTTTAATAAGCTCCCGCCTGGTTTTAAAGTGAATATTCAGCGCGCTCACATGATGCCTCGAGGTAAAAAAACTTTAAAACATTTTGTGGTTTCAGATGGGCTAGCTACAGTCTCAGTCTACATTGAACATCATCAAGATGACGAAAGTGATTTGGTTGGTGGTACTTCGATGGGTGCTATAAATGCTTTTGGGAAAGATATAAAAGGATTTCATGTTACAGCAGTAGGCGAGGTTCCAATGATAACAGTCAAAATGATTTGTGAATCAGCAAAATTGAATGCAGCAAAATGATTGAAGAAACTGCAAAAGTTGTTTCAGTTGATAACGAACAAATTATTATTAAAACCCATAAAAAAACTAGTTGTGGTTCATGTAGTGTCAATAAATCATGTGGCACTGGTATTATCTCTAATTACTTAACACCTAAAACTGTAGAGTTCAAACTTGAAAATACCATTAAAGCAAAAGTTGGTGATACAATTATTGTTGGTATTAACGAACGAGTCTTTTTATTTGGCTCATTTTTAATGTATATTCTACCATTACTGTTTATTTTAGTTTTTGCAATGTTTGGGGATTATATCGCTACAATAGCCAATTTTAACAATGTCGAATTATTTGTAATTACAATGTCAGGTTTTGGTTTTGTGTCAAGTTTTGCATTTATACGATTTGTCCTTAAAAATAAATTAAATTTACTGCAGTTTAATCCTGAGTTAATCAGGAAGATATAAAATATTAAATACTACCTTTATTTCATTAGTATGAATTCGTGATAATAAAAAAAATATAATTAAGGAAATACAATTAAATGATTAGTGAACAATTAAAATTGATTCGAAATTTTACTTATTTTAGCTATAGCGTAATAATTACACTGGTAATCACTAGTAACAGTGCATTAGCTCAATTACCAGATTTTACCAAGTTAGTTGAAAATAACTCAGCTGCAGTTGTTAATATTAGCACTAAACAAAAAGTAAAAGTATCACCACGGCAACAACAATTTAATCATAAAAATATGCCTCAAGCACCACACGGTAATCAATGGGGTGAGTTGTTTGAAAAATTTTTTGGTGGAGAAGGGTTTGATGCTCCCCAAAGTAATTCTCAGTCATTAGGGTCAGGTTTTATTATAGATGAAACGGGCTTTGTTTTAACAAACTACCATGTTGTTAAAAATGCGGATGAAATTCTAGTGAGGTTGAGTGATCGCCGTGAATTAAACGCAGAAATTGTAGGTACAGATAAAAAAAGTGATATAGCATTATTAAAAATTGACGCATCAAATCTACCTGTTGTTAAAATAGGATCGTCCAAGCCATTAAAAGTTGGTGAGTGGGTAATGGCAATAGGTTCACCTTTTGGCTTTGATCATTCAGTGTCTGTTGGTGTAGTTAGCGCCCTTGGTCGTAAATTACCAAATGAAACTTACGTTCCGTTTATTCAAACGGATGTTGCTATTAATCCAGGTAACTCGGGTGGCCCATTGTTTAACCTAAAGGGTGAAGTTGTCGGAGTTAACTCACAAATTTATAGTAGGACGGGTGGTTTCATGGGCTTGTCCTTTGCAATACCTATGGATATTGTAATGAACGTGGTTAAACAACTAAAAGACAAGGGTGAAGTTTCTCGTGGTTATTTAGGAATATTGATTCAAGATGTTAATCGAAAACTTGCAGAGTCATTTAATATGGATAAACCTCAAGGTGCTATTGTATTAAAAGTGTTGCCCGATAGTCCTGCAGAAAAAGCAGGGTTTAAAGTTGGCGATGTAGTTGTAGATTTTAATGATAATGAAATTATATATTCTTCTGATTTACCGGTTGTGGTTGGTCGAACTGATATTAATAAAGAAGTTGATGTGAAAATAATCAGAGATGGCCGTCAAAAAACCATTGAGGTTACAATTGGTGTTTTGCCTACTGATAAAAGTACCGTTAAAAAATCAGTGTCACATTCATCCAAGAAAATGAATAGGCTTGGTGTAGCTGTAACAATGTTGACTAACGAGCAACGAAAAAAACTGGATATTGACGAACGTGGTGTCATTGTTAAAGTAATTCAGAAGCAGAGTCCAGCATTTATTGCCGGTATTCGTAAAGGTGATGTTATCTTGATGTTGAATAATAAGAATGTTACTAGTGTCTCGCAATTTAATAAGTTACTTAAATCGCTACCCGCTAATAAAACCTTACCCGTGTTAATTCAACGTGGAACATCGCCAACATTCTTAACGTTTAATTTGGCTGAATGAGTTTTAAAAAACATGAATTTAAAGTGTATGTGAGAGAATCCTGTCATTTATGCGATGACATGCTGTCCGTACTAAATGAGTATCTCGATACTCATTTAGTACCCTATAGTTTGGATATCATCGAAATATCAAATGATCCTGATCTGGAAAAAAAACACAGCGAATTTGTACCTGTACTGCATGAATCTGGAAATGAAATCTGTCACTATTTTTTTGATGCTAAGCTGTGGCATGAGTATTTCAATTAGATAAAATAGCAAAAATACACGTATTGGTGTTACAATAACCATCGAACTATATTTTAAGCTATTGATTATTAAGTATTATTTTAATTTAAAGGCGCGTTTATTGCGCCTTTTTTTGTGAAAATCCGAGATGAAGCAAGATATCATCTTGTAACCAATGTGGTGTGTTAAAGTGGGCGATCAATCCCTAATTCGTAATTTTTCAATTATTGCACATATCGATCATGGTAAATCAACCATTGCTGATCGGTTTATTCAAATATGCGGTGGTCTTACCGAGCGTGAAATGGATTCCCAAGTGCTTGATTCTATGGATATAGAACGTGAACGTGGAATTACTATTAAGGCTCAAAGTGTGTCTCTTGCTTTTAATTCTAAAGACGGCAAGACCTATCAATTAAATCTAATTGATACACCAGGGCATGTTGATTTTTCATACGAAGTATCACGTTCATTAGCTGCCTGTGAGGGAGCGTTGCTTGTGGTCGATGCATCTCAAGGTGTTGAAGCTCAGAGTGTTGCCAATTGTTACACTGCTATTGAACAAGAGTTAGAAGTAATACCCGTATTAAATAAAATCGATTTACCGGCGGCTGAACCGGACAGAGTCTGTAATGAAATTGAAGAAATAATAGGTATTGATGCGAGTAATGCGCTTAGAGTTAGCGCCAAATCAGGTGAAGGTATTAATGATTTGTTAGAGCAGCTGGTAAATGAAATTCCAGCTCCATTAGGTGATCCTGATGCACCTTTACAAGCTTTGATTATCGATTCATGGTTTGATAATTTTTTGGGCGTTGTATCTTTAGTTCGCATTAAAAATGGTACGCTTCGTAAAAAACAAAAAATAAAAATTATGTCTACCGGTGGAGAATTTTTAACGGATTTTGTCGGTGTATTCACTCCTAAACGTCATGATCTCGAACAGCTTACTACTGGTGATGTTGGCTATATCATTGCTGGGATTAAAGACATTGAGGGTGCTCCAGTTGGCGATACTATTACACTTGCAAACAATCCTGCGGAACAGGCTTTATCTGGCTTTAAAACAGTACAAGCCCAGGTCTTTGCTGGACTTTTTCCTGTTGAAGGTAATGATTATGAAGATTTTAGAGATGCGTTAGCCAAATTACGTATTAATGATGCCGCCTTATTTTATGAACCAGAAACATCCACTGCATTAGGCTTTGGTTTTCGTTGCGGCTTTTTAGGTATGCTGCATATGGAAATTATTCAAGAACGGTTGGAACGTGAGTATGATTTAAATCTAATAACAACGTCTCCAACCGTTATTTTTGAGGTGTTAACCAAGAAAGGTGAAATTCTTAAAGTCGATAATCCAGCAGATTTGCCTGAAGCAGGTCTAATTGAAGAAATTAGAGAACCTATAATCACGGCAAATATCTTGGTACCTCATGAGTACGTTGGTAATGTTATCACTTTGTGTATTGAAAAACGTGGCGTTCAAAAAAATATACTTTATGCGGGAAGTCAGGTTTCAATACAGTATGAATTGCCATTGAATGAAGTTGTAATGGATTTTTTTGATAAGTTAAAGTCAGTGAGCCGTGGTTATGCATCACTTGATTATGAGTTTTTATGTTTTAGAGAGGCGGATCTGATTAAAATGGATATTCTAATTAATGGTGAAGCTGTTGATGCTTTGTCACTAATTGTACATCGGGCGCAATCTGAATTTAAAGGGCGTGAGTTGGCCGCAAAAATGAAAGAATTTATTCCAAGACAAATGTTTGATGTCGCTATTCAGGCTGCAATTGGTGCAAAAGTTATTGCTCGGACGAATGTTAAAGCATTACGAAAAAATGTAACGGCTAAATGTTATGGTGGTGATATTTCGCGCAAGAAAAAACTTTTAGAGAAACAAAAAGCAGGGAAAAAGAGAATGAAACAAATAGGAAGTGTTGAGATACCTCAAGAAGCATTTCTAGCTGTATTACATGTAGGAAAAGAAAAATGAATTTTGATTTTGAATTAATTTTAACTGTTCTTGTGCTCGTCTCAGGATTGATTTGGCTTATTGATATCACTTTAAGGAAATTTGTTTTTAAAAAATCTGATATTAATACGGATTCGAGTACTACTTCTAAAACTGCTGATTCACAACCAACAGATACAAGTGGTTTTATGATGAAATCCTATGATGGAATCGTTGAGTTAGGAAGATTTCTATTTCCTGTGGTTTTTGTGGTTTTAGTGTTACGTAGTTTTGTAGCTGAACCATTTAAAATTCCGTCACGTTCAATGTTGCCAACACTAACAATTGGTGATTATATCTTAGTGAATAAGTTTTCATATGGGGTTCGTCTACCTGTACTTCATACTAAAATTCTGGCCTTTAATGAACCAGAAAGAGGTGATATTTTTGTATTTCGCTATCCAAAAGACCCATCTTTGAACTATATTAAAAGAGTAATAGGATTGCCAGGGGATAAAATTGAATATTACGACAAAATTCTTCATATCAATGGAAAAGCAATTTCACAAGCTTACCAGAGTAGTTATCGGATTGATGATGTAGGTATGGCCCAAAGGTTAACAGAACAGTTGGGTGATGTTAAACATGAAATGTTACACATGCAGCCTTACCCAGCAAGAAATAATAGCTGGGTAGTTCCCGAGGGACATTATTTTGCAATGGGTGATAATCGAGATAATAGTAATGATAGTCGTTACTGGGGATTTGTTCCTGAAGAGAATTTAGTTGGCAAAGCATTTTTTATCTTTTTTCATTTTGGTGAATGGCAAAGAATAGGATCTATAATTTAAATATAAATGAATCTTAAATAATATGGTGCATTCTAATATGAAAAATTTGAAATACCAACGCGGTATGACTGGGATTGGCTGGATGATCGTTATCGGGATAATAATGTTTTTCGCTTACATTGTAATTCTTTTGTTACCGATTTATTTAGAAAATAATAGTGTTAAGTCTGTCATTGGTGATTTAGCTGATGGTGATGAAAAGTTTACATCTGGTACTGAGTTACGCAAAATTATTAATCGACGCTTAGACATTAATATGGCAACTTCAGTTTCTGCTAGCGATATTTCAATTTCAAGAGATGGTAATGTTTTTGTTGTTACTATTGATTATGAAGTTCGAGAGCCATTCTTAGGAAATATTGATTTGTTGTTTACATTTAAATCGGATGTAGAAGTACCGGCTGACGATGAATGACTTATCTAAACTCATAAGTTATAAGTTTTCAAATTTAGAATATCTTGATCTAGCTTTAACTCATCGAAGTTACGCCAAAAAAAACAATGAGCGCATGGAGTTTTTAGGCGATTCGATCCTGAACGGTATTATTAGTATTGAAATATATCACCGCTTTCCTGATATTTCTGAAGGCGACTTAAGTCGGCTACGTGCAAGTTTGGTAAAAGGCGAAACATTAGCTAAAATCGCACTTGACTTTTCATTGGGTGATTTTATTAAATTAGGTTCGGGAGAGTTAAAAAGTGGTGGGTTTCGGCGTTCTTCTATATTAGCCGATACACTTGAAGCAATTATTGGTGCAGTTTATTTAGACTCTGATTATAAAATAGTAACGCAATTTGTATTGAATTTGTACTCGACTTATCTGGCATCGTGTGTTCCAGGCGATAATTTAAAAGACCCTAAAACTCGATTACAAGAATATCTTCAGGCAAAAGGTAAGTCTATTCCCGATTATGATGTTATTGCAATTACGGGACAATCTCATCAACAGAAATTCTCGGTTGAGTGTTTCATCCAAGATTTAGATAAAAAATTTAATGGTGATGGCACAAGCCGTCGAAAGGCAGAACAACATGCTGCGAGTGTAGCATTAAAGTATTTAAACTTATGAAAATTGAAAGTCCATTTCGTTGTGGTTATGTTGCATTAATAGGTCGTCCAAATGTTGGTAAATCTACATTAATGAACCACATATTACGACAAAAAATTAGCATCACTTCTCGCAAACCTCAAACAACTCGACACAGAATTTTAGGCGTTAAGACGACAGAGACTGAGCAAGTCATATATGTGGATACTCCTGGAATTCATGTTTCGGATCGAGCTATGAATCGGTATATGAATAAATCAGCTAGCAGTATTCTCCATGATGTTGATTTAATTTTATTTTTGGTGGAAGCTGATAAATGGACTGCGGAAGATGATAACGTACTGTTAACATTAAAAAATTCTTCAGTACCACTTATCGTGTTACTGAATAAAATAGATAGGATTCAAGATAAAGAAAAAATATTACCGATTATTGATTCGCTTTCAAAAAAAATAGATTTTAAAGAAATTATTCCAATATCGGCTACTAAGGGAATCAATGTAAAGGAGTTGCAAAAAACAGTTATTCCATATCTTAATGTAACTGAAGCTTACTTTCCAAAAGATCAAGTAACTGATAAAAGTGAACGATTCATGACTGCTGAAATTATTCGTGAAAAATTAATGAGAGAGTTAGGACAAGAACTTCCTTATGATATTACAGTGGAAATTGAAAAATACACGGTGAAAGATAAAATTACTAAAATTGCAGCATTAATTTGGGTATCTCGAAGTTCTCAAAAAGCCATTGTGATTGGTAAAAACGGTGTTAGATTAAAAAGCATTGGGCAAAAAGCCAGAATTGACATTCAAAAGCTAATCGATTGTAAAGTGTTTCTTGAGTTGTGGGTTAAAGTAAAAGAAGGTTGGGCAGATGATGACCGGGCTTTAAAAAGCTTAGGTTATGTTGATGACTGATACCAGTCGTTTAATGCTTCAACATGCCTATGTTTTACACAGTCGTTCATTTAAAGAAAGTAGTTTAATTATTGATTTGTTTACACGTGACTTTGGTCGTATATCCGTTATTGCTAAAGGTGCAAAAAATAGAAAACGATCAGTAATCGGAGTTTTACAACCATTTACACCAATTCTTGCTTCATGGGTTGGTCGAGGAGATCTGTATACTTTAACAAATGTTGAATTAAATGGTACTTTTAAGTACTTATACGGTACAAATTTACTTTGTGGTTATTATGTTAATGAACTAGTACTACGATTTTTACATAAGCAAGATCCTTACGAAACGTTATATACTGTCTATTCTGATGTTATTCAGAGTATAAAAATATCAGAAAATGTAGAACAAACATTACGACGGTTTGAGTGTACGTTGTTTCAGGAGTTAGGTTATGGGCTTAATTTTACAGTTGATCCTGATACTGGAACAAAAGTTGATGCACTTAAGAAGTACTATTTTGAACTAGAGCATGGACCTGTATTAGAGCAATTATCTAAAACTAGTTTTCAAGTTAGCGGAGACACGTTGTTGTCATTAGAAAACTTTAGTTTACATGATAAAGTGACATTGTTTGAGTCAAAAAAATTGATGCGTTATATAATTAACTATTACCTTGAAGGTAAGCCATTAAAAACACATCAACTAAAATGGAAAAAAAATGGATAATTCGATATTACTTGGTGTGAACATTGATCATGTTGCAACACTACGTCAAGCACGAGGAACTGACTTTCCAGATCCTGTTATTGCAGCATCTATAGCTGAAAAAGCAGGTGCGGATGGCATAACGCTACATCTTCGAGAAGATCGACGCCACATTCAAGATCGCGATGTTGAATTGTTAAAAAAAATGCTTAATACACCTATGAATTTAGAAATGGCTGCAACTAGCGAAATGGTTGATTTTGCTGTTAAGTTAATTCCTGAAAACTGTTGTATTGTTCCTGAACGTCGTGAAGAGCTAACAACAGAAGGTGGTCTGGATGTGGTTTCTCAAATTCCGCATATCAAACAAGCTTGTGAACGACTAGCCGATGTTGGCACTAAAGTATCATTATTTATTGATACTGATTTTTCTCAAATTGAATCTGCTGCGGAGTGCGGTGCGTCTGTAATTGAAATTCATACCGGCCATTATGCAAGTGCGGTTGAACCTGATGATATTCGCGAACACTTGGAAAGGGTAAAAAAAGCCGTAGATTTTGGTAATAAATTAGGATTACAAGTTAATGCCGGACATGGTCTACATTACGAGAATGTACAAAATATTGTAAAAATAGATGGAATAGTTGAGCTCAATATTGGTCATTCAATTATTTGTGATAGTATTTTTAATGGTTTAGAAAATTCAGTTAGAAATATGAAGCTGTTATTATCGAAAGGTAGTTCGGTTTGATATTTGGTATTGGAACCGATATTGTTCGGGTAGATCGTATGACTGAGAATTTAAAAAAATACGGTGATAAATTTGCTCGGCGAATTTTATCTGAACATGAATTTAAAGAATATGTTAATAAAAAAAATCAAGCTCATTTTTTGGCGAAACGTTTTGCAGCAAAGGAAGCTGCTGCTAAAGCAATGGGCACGGGATTTATATCAGGATTAAAGTTTTCAGATATATCGGTAGAGCATGATGAGTTGGGGAAACCGTTTTTAGTTTACTCTGGACGCGCAACAGAATTTGTTAATGAAAAGTCTATTAAAGAAAGTTACTTAAGTATAGCCGATGAGCTTGACCATGCGGTTGCATTTGTAACGCTTGAATATTAATTAACTCTAAATTAGTTTCAAATTAACTCCATGGTCTGTTTAGTATTTGTGTAGCGTTGTTAAGAAGCTCGTGAATTGATTTTTCTACAGATTGAATATGATTTGAAATTTCATTTTCATTATTGTTTTTAACGCAGGAGTCTAATTTAGCTGCAGCTGATTTCAAGTCTGGTACACCGCAATATGTGGTAGAGCCATATAACCGATGTGTATGTTCGCTTAATTCTTGTAATGAGTTGGCTTGGTAAGAAGCTTTGATTTTTTCGAGTGCTTGAGGTAAATCTTTAATTAACATTGTGAATAACTCTTTTGCTAATTCGGTACTACCATTAGATTTTTCGAGAGCAAGTTTAGTATTGATAATCATTTGTTATTTATAATCAGTTGAATTAATGTGCTTTTAAGTGCCTAAAAGAAAACTAAATTTAGTATAAAAAAACATTATAATATAACTTATGGCGCAAGAGAAGATTTATGAACTATCCAACGATTGAAGATTTTATAGGCAAAACACCATTGGTTCGTTTGCAGCGAATCAATAAAGAGTCCAGTAATGTTATTCTTGTTAAGTTGGAGGGTAATAATCCCGCAGGTTCTGTTAAAGATAGACCTGCTCTGAGTATGATTCAGGAAGCTGAAAATCGTCATTCGATTAAACCGGGCGATACCTTGATCGAAGCAACCAGTGGTAATACCGGTATTGCGCTGGCTATGGCTGCAGCGATTAAAGGCTATCGTTTAATATTAATTATGCCTGATAATATGAGTATTGAGCGGCGCACCGTTATGAAAGCTTATGGAGCTGAAATAGTATTTGTGTCAAAAGAGTCGAGTATGGAAGGTGCGCGCGATTTAGCGGATGAAATGCAAAAACAAGGAAAAGGCACTGTACTTGATCAATTTTCAAATCAGGATAACCCATTGTCACATTATAAAACAACTGGCCCAGAAATATGGAATGATACTAATGGAAAAATAACACATTTTGTGAGTGCGATGGGTACCACCGGTACCATTATGGGGATATCTAAATACTTAAAAGAACAAAATTCCAATATTGAAATTGTTGGTGTTCAACCTGAAGAAGGTGCCAGTATTCCAGGCATTCGGCGTTGGCCAAAAGAATATTTACCAAAAATATTCGATTCCAAACGAGTAGATAAAACAATTGATGTTAGTCAGTCCGATGCTGAAGTAATTACTCGATCTTTAGCTCATTCTGAAGGGATTTTTTGTGGTATTTCTTCTGGCGGTGCAGTTGCTGCTGCATTAAAGCTATCTAAACAAGTCACAAATGCTGTTATAGTCGTAATCATTTGTGACCGCGGCGATCGGTATTTATCAACAGGAATATTTCCTGAAGCGTAACCCAGAACTATAATAGAGTTAAATTTAAGAAAAAATATGTCTAGACGTAGAAAACAAAAAAATAGTGCTCCAGTAGCAGCACATGTAGATTCATTAAATACTGAGTGTCAGGGAGTTGCTAGAGTAAATGATAAAGTGACATTTATTACTCAGTCTTTACCTGGTGAAGAGGTACTCTTAGAATACACTAAAAAACATTCACGCTATGATGTTGCAAAAACCATTGAGGTTATAGCGCCATCGAGTGAACGTATTGAACCAAAATGCGAACATTTTACAATGTGTGGCGGCTGTCAACTACAACACATGTCATCTGAGTACCAAATCACTCAAAAACAAACTATTTTAATTGAGCAGTTTAAAAATATTTCAAAAATAGAGCTGAATAATGTTGAACCGGCAATTACGGGGGAATCATGGGGTTACAGACGTAAAGCACGATTAGGTGTTCGTTTTGTACGTAAAAAAGAACGAGTTTTAGTTGGCTTTAGAGAACGTAATGGACGTTTTTTGGCTGATTTGTCAAAATGTGTTGTACTTCATAAGTCTGTCGGATTACATTTATTGGATCTAGCTGATTTAATTCAGTCTCTGGATGCATTCGATAAAATTGCTCAAATCGAAGTGGCCGTAGGTGATTCTAATTCAGCTTTGGTATTTAGAAATCTTGTACCGTTAGTTGATAACGATACTGAAAAATTAGTGGCCTTTGCCAAAAAATTTAATTTCGACATATATTGTCAACCAAGTGGCCCTGATAGTGTTTATGTTGTTTACCCAGAAAATCCTAAATTAGATTATTCTTTACCTGAACACAATTTACATTTCGATTTTGAACCGAGTATGTTTACTCAAGTTAATTATGATATTAATCATAAAATGATTTCTAAAGCACTTGAGTTATTAGATTTAAATGAGACTGATTCAGTTTTAGATTTATTTTGTGGCTTAGGCAATTTTAGTTTACCGATATCAAAATTTTCTAATAATGTAGTTGGTATAGAAGGTGATTTAAAGTTAGTAGAACAAGCTTATCATAATGCATCTTTAAATAACATACAAAATGCTCAATTTTATGTTGCAAACTTGATGGAAGATTTTACTCAACTGGCGTGGTTTAGAAATAAAAAATATACGAAGATATTAATTGATCCTCCACGTACGGGCGCAGAATTGATTGTGAAAGATATCGCTAAATTAAATGCGAATAAAATCGTTTACGTATCTTGTAATCCTGCAACATTAGCTCGTGATGCTGGAATATTAGTACATGAATGTGGTTATAAACTTGAAACTGCAGGTGTTATGGACATGTTTCCTCATACTGCTCATGTTGAATCTATCGCATTGTTTACTAAGTAATTATAAATTTTAGGCTAACTATGGCTATTGAGATTGAAAGAAAATTTTTGTTAAAAAATGATTCTTGGCGTAATGTCTGCTCTGATGGAAAAAAATATGTACAGGGCTATATTCATGGCGCTAAGTTGGCTTCTGTCCGCGTGAGACTTGAAGGGGATGATGCCTTTATTAATATAAAAAGTTTAACATTGGGAATTGTTCGATCTGAATATGAGTATCCTATTCCAAAAAGTGATGCTATCGAGTTGTTGGACAATTTATGTTTAAAACCCTTAATAGTCAAAACACGGTATATTGTGGTACATGAAAACCATCAATGGGAAATAGATGAATTTGAAGAAGAAAACACTGGATTAATTGTTGCTGAAATCGAGCTTAGTTCAGAGCATGAAAATTTTAACTGTCCTGATTTTATTTCGGAAGAAGTATCGGATGATGCCCGATATTATAATGTGAACCTTGTAGAACATCCTTATAAGTTATGGTAAGTATCATAGAAAATCCAGTTGAAATTATTGTTTCTATAGAAACACAACGAATACAATTAGTAAAAGCTCGTAAAATTATTTTTGAGAGAAAGGTATCGACTGCCAAAAATGGTGCTGGTGAATTATTTGGTAGTGAATGTACTCCTCGTGGGCGGCATGTTATCCGTGCTAAAGTTGGAGCAAATGCAGTTGAAAATAGTGTCTTTGTTGCTCGGCGTGAAACATCGGAAATTTATTCTACTGAATTACGAAATGCATATCCTAATCGAGATTGGATCTTAACTAGAATTATGTGGCTCAGTGGTCTTGAACGACACAAGAACCGCATGGGCAATGTTGATACCATGAGACGTTATATCTATATTCACGGTTGTCCAAACGAGGATGAAATGGGTGTACCAAGTTCTCACGGTTGTATTAAAATGCGCAATATTGATGTAATTAAGCTTTTTAGCTTGGTAGATGTTGGAACAATAGTCACAATCAACGATTCATTAATACGGGAGTAGACAAGCTAGCTTAATTACATTTAAAATTGCTTAACTAGATAGGCCTAAATTTAGGCTAATTCTAAATTATTCAATTTAAACTTGAAATATAGTGTTAAGTAAACAGTTTGGGGATGTGGTATGTCGCTTGGACCAATAATGCTGGATATAGCTGGTGTTGAGCTTGATCAGAATGATCGTGAGATTTTATCTCACCCTTCTGTGGGTGGCGTTATTTTATTTTCTCGTAACTATGAGTCGCGAGAACAGTTAAAAAATTTAGTAGAACAAATTCATTGTTTACGATCTCCAAGATTGCTGGTTGCAGTCGATCACGAAGGTGGTCGGGTTCAGCGGTTTCGTGATGGTTTCACCAATTTACCCAGTGCCTCCACCTATGGTTTGCTTTATGAGCAAGATCCTAAAATTGCTCGTGAATGTTCTTATGCTGGTGGTTGGATTTTGGCATCTGAATTACGAGCTGTCGATATCGACTTTAGTTTTGCACCGGTTTTGGATTTAAATCGAAACTTAAGTAGTGTTATTGGTGATCGAGCATTTCATTGTTCACCCGAGGTGGTAGCCCATTTAGCATCAGTATTTATGAGGGCAATGAATGATGCGGGAATGGCTGCAACAGGTAAACATTTCCCAGGGCATGGTGGGGTTGAGCTAGATTCTCACACCGATATTCCTGTTGATACTCGTGATTATAGTTCAATTTTTAAAGAAGATTTACCCGTTTTTAAAAGACTCATCGATCAAGGTCTAAATGCTATTATGCCGGCGCATGTTATATATAAAAATGTAGATTCTAATGCAGCCGGTTTTTCATCATTTTGGTTACAAGACGTGTTGCGAGAACGACTTGGCTTTGATGGTACAATATTTAGCGATGATTTAAATATGGTTGGTGCATCGTCTATTAGTCAGAATTATTGTGAACGCGCATTTCAAGCACTACAAGCTGGTTGTGATATGGTTTTAATTTGTAATAATAGACCAGCTGCAATAGAAATTGTTGAAGGCCAAAATTATTATACAAGCCCAGCATCAAAAATGCGTTATAGCCAGATGCAGGGACGGAAAAGTATAAAATATTCGGATTTACTACAAGATCCTAAATGGAAAAAGTATGTTAATTATTTAGAAGAACATACTGATAATTTAATGACACAAATATAATATTAAGGCTTATATATGGAATACATAAATTCACTTTTTGCTCAATTTAGTCTCAAAGATGATGCTTGGATAGTTCAAGTGTTTATCGTTATATTTTTAAGTCTTGTGATTAATTTTTTCCAGGTTAAATTACTAAAACGAATTGAAAATCAATTAAGTAAAAATAAACTTAAATGGGATGACGCTATAATATTTGCTATTCGTCGACCGTTGAGTTATTTAATTTGGATTTTAGGTGTCACATTTGCTGCCGATGTTATAGCAATGAAATCAGAGTCGTCCATATTCGATAATGTTGCAGCCATACGTGAAGTTGGTGTTATTGTCACTTTGGCTTGGGTGATAATTCGGTTTATAAATATAGTAGAAACTAAAATTATCTCTGTTAGCAATAAAGATAAAATTGATAAAACGACAGCTGATGCTATTAGTAAGTTATTACGTATATCAGTCATTATAACTACGGCACTTGTGGTATTACAAACATTTGGCTTTAGTATATCCGGTGTCCTTGCTTTTGGTGGGATTGGTGGCTTAGCAGTAGGTTTTGCTGCGAAAGATATGCTTTCAAATTTTTTTGGTGGCTTTATGATCTATATGGACCGACCATTTTCTGTAGGTGATTGGATTCGATCTCCTGACAGGAATATTGAAGGAACGGTAGAAAAAATAGGGTGGCGATTAACGTGTATCCGAACCTTTGATAAACGACCACTATATGTACCAAATTCAACATTTACTAGTATTGCTGTTGAAAACCCATCAAGAATGAGTCATCGTCGAATTTATGAAACGATTGGTGTTCGTTATAATGATGCAGATAAGTTGCAAAATATCATTACTCAAGTTAAAGAAATGTTAAAGTCTCATGATGAGATAGAACAAAACCAAACGATGATAGTTAACTTTAATAAATTTTCTGCATCATCATTAGATTTTTTTATTTATACTTTTACAAAAACAACAGATTGGATTCAGTATCACGAAATAAAGCAAGATGTTTTATTGAAAATAAATGATATTATTACTGATAATAATGCTGAAATTGCATTTCCAACATCAACGGTTTATCTACCTGATGCTCCTCAATTCTCAGGTTTGAGTGAAAACTAATAACGCGTAAGCTATAAATATAAGTAGGTACGATTGAATGGCAAATAAACTAATGATAGTGATGGTAAATACTGACCCAACAAAACCTGCGGAACTGGGTGCTCCTTTTTTTCAAGCTACTATTGCTGCTGCTATGGAATATCAGGTTGAAGTCGTATTAACTGGTGGTGCCGGTGAATTGGCAAAAAAAGGTGTCGCTGAAAAACTTTATGTTCAAGAGGGAAGTGCTAAAACTGTGTATGACTTTATAAAAGATGCACACGAAGCTGGAGCTGTTTTTAAAATATGCACACCCACATTAGAACTATGGGGTGATGATTTAATTCCTGAAATTGATGAAACAGTTGGTGGCGCTTATTTAATAAGTCAGGCTATGGATGATGATACGGTTACTTTTACATACTAAAAAATAAAGGTGTTATATGTCTACAACCGTTAATTTTCAACAAGTTTTAAATGATGCTGATTGTTTATATACGCAAACTGAGGTGGAGTTGGCGTTGGATAATATGGCTATAGCAATAACAAATGAGTTTAAAGATAAAAATCCAATAATTCTTTGTGTTTTAACTGGTGCGATTATTTCAGTGGGACACCTTTTAACACGTCTAAATTTTCAGCTTCAAATCGACTATATTCACGCAACTCGATATAAAAATGGTATTGCTGGAGGAGATATTCAATGGATTTCTGAACCTCGGCTGGACATTCAGAATCGCAATATTTTAATCGTTGATGATATATTCGATGAAGGAATGACATTACAAGAAATAATAAAGTATTGTGAAACTAAACAAGCGAAGAGTATACAATCGGCAGTTTTAGTGAATAAATTACACGAACGAAAAGTTGATTTGGAGGCCAATTTTATTGGCTTAAATGTAGTAGACCGATATTTATTTGGTTATGGTATGGATTATAAAAGTTATTTACGTAATGCACCGGGTATATATGCTGTTAAGGGGTTATAAGCTGTGAGTAATTTTGCAATTATTGGTGGTACTGGATTAACTTCACTGAATAACCTTAAAATACTGAATCAGGATATTGTTCAAACACCTTATGGTGAACCTTCCGGAGCGTTGATAACAGGAGAGTTGAATGGGATAGAAATTTTATTTTTAGCTCGGCATGGGCATGAGCATACCATTCCTCCTCATAGAGTCAATTATCGAGCAAACCTGTGGGCCTTGCATAATGCGGGAGTGACGCATGTAATTGCCATAAATGCTGTTGGTGGTATTAGTTCAGAATATGAACCTATGAGACTAGCGGTACCGGATCAATTAATAGATTATACCCATTCGCGTGACAATACCTTTTTTGATCTTAATTTAGAAGAAGTTGTTCATATCGATTTTACTGAACCTTACTGTCGTTCATTACGAAATTTGATACTATCAAAGGCTAAGAGTAATAATATAGACATAATTAAATCCGGGACATATGCTGCGACACAAGGCCCAAGGCTTGAAAGCATAGCAGAAATTAATAAACTTGAAAAAGAAGGTTGTGATATTGTTGGTATGACAGGAATGCCTGAAGCGGCCTTAGCTAAAGAATTGGGTGTGAGCTATGCTTGTCTTGCTGTTGTAGCAAACTTTGCCGCTGGTAAAAGTGATAGCGCTATTACCATGGATATCATTGAACAAAACTTACTTGAGGGCATGGTTGTCGTAAAACAATTATTAGAAATAATTATTCCTGATATGGGGTTGTTAAGCAAAAGTAAGTAACTATTCTTGTTTTAAAACTTTGTAAGGCGTTATTAGCGCAATAATGCTTATTACAGGATGATCGATATAATGTAATTCTTTCGAACGTAAACGTCTTGTTTGAGATATGTTATATACATCAGGTAATAAATAATCTTCACCAAATTCATCGCTAATAAACTGTTCAGTAGTATTACTTTTTTGTTCATGGTAGCTTAAGTCTATTTTTAGGTGTAAGTAACGCGATAGAATTAACTTGATATAACCTGATAGTAGGAAGCCATTATTTGACAGATTATTTTCAGTTATTGTATTGAAGCTACTATTTATATTGTTTGATTGTTGCTCTGATTGATATATGTTGTTGGCTGTATCGCTGTTTAATGTGTCGGTAATGTCGGTTTTTTTAGCGGGAATTTGGTGATAAATTTTAACACTTAAGGCATTTTCTTTACTCATTCCAGGTTGACGCCAAGCAGAGTGTAATAACACTTTGTGAAAGTTCGATTCGTTTAAGCTAGTGACAATGTCATTGAGTTTATAAGCTGTATTTTCAATGAATTGAAAAGTGAGTAAAGGATCATAAATTTCAGGTAATTCGAATGGGATGGGTTGTCCTATTTGTACGTAGGTTTCGGGCTCAGCCTGTACGGTATTTTTTTTCCAAAATTCAGATTGACTGTATTTGGGGCGGGTATTTTCAAAAACTATAATTTCCACGTCATAATAGCGAACATCGGTTTCATCTGCAAAACTTGTTGTTATAGTATTGCTATTTACTATTAATATTAAAAATAGTGTTATTGTAATTATTTTATTCATCGCTACCGTTAAATTTTGTTATTCTTTGTAATCTATTCAATAATTTTAACAGATAAAACCCAATTAATCTAAGATTTGGAGCACGCGATGGCAGTAAAAGAAGTACTAAGAATGGGACATCCATTGTTGAAAAGTATTGCTAAACCCGTTACAGAGTTCAATTCTAGAATACTAGATAATCTCATCACAGACATGTTGGATACTATGGCTGCCTTTGATGGGGCGGGTTTAGCCGCCCCACAAATTGCAGTATCTCAAAGACTCGTGATCTTTGGGGTTGAACATAATCCTCGTTACCCTGATGCTGAGCCAGTTGAACTGACGGTGTTAATTAACCCAGAAATTTCAATTATTGGTAATGAAGTAGAAAACGCTTGGGAAGGTTGTTTAAGTATCCCCAAAATGCGAGGTTTAGTGCCACGTAATACGCATATTAAATACTCTGGTTTTGATCAAAATGGAAACAAATTTGAAGTCAATGCGGCTGATTTTCATGCTCGTGTTGTGATGCATGAAGTTGACCATCTTGATGGTATTTTATATCCTGAACGAATAGAAGATTTAAAAAATTTTGGCTTCGAGGATCAGTTGTTTCAGGAATAAAAATTGACTCTGATCATTTAATTTTGTGTTTGGAGCGTAAAGTGTATTGTTTTAATGATTTTGGTAATTGAATATTATCACCCAACAGAATAATGACTTTTTCATAGTCATCTTCAGCCAAATTTTTTAATCGAGCAACAATTTCTTTATCCTTAAGCAAGGTATTAAAATCATCGAGTAAATAAACGCCATAATGTTTACTACTCTCAATATGGGTTAATATATCACCAGCCGACTGAGTGTGGGGTAATGTGATATGAGATGCGCCTAATCGATGCATTCCAACATTATCTTTCCAAAAGTAAAATGCTTTATTACTAAACCGAGTAAGTTGGGTAAATAACTCTAATACGCGCTCGATTTCAGTAGATTCGATTGTAACTAACCGATATTCCGCATCTAGCATTTGATCTAGTTGGTTTAAATAGCTCATAAGTTTATTAATTAATGGTGATAATGCTAAATACTATAGACTGATATAGTTGGTTTCACATTTAATAATCGTTAATTATGTGAAGTTAATCATAAAATTCGACATTAAAATGGCATTAATTATAATTCACATGAGTTATTTTTCAATTCCAAATTCATTTCTTTTGAATAAGTTACTGTTTGATTTCGACCGCTTCGCTTTGCTTCATATAATGCGGCATCTGTTTTAGTAAATAATTCCTCCGCATCTTCATTATTTTCAATTTGAGCTACTCCTAGGCTGATGCGAATTGGGACAGTTTTATTGTTGACCATAAAGTTTTCATTAATAACACGTTCACGTATTCTTTCTGATAATAATTCAGCGCCGTCTAAGTCGGTATTGGTTAAAACTATTACGAACTCTTCTCCACCATAACGAAATAGAATGTCACAACCTCGAATTTCACTTTCAACACAACGTGATAAACTTTTTAAAACTCTATCGCCCACAGTATGACCGTATTGATCGTTTATACTTTTAAAATAATCTATATCGAGGACAATTAATGATAGTGGGGTATCGTGACGAATTGAGATATCAACCTCACGTTTTAATATTTTGTCTAAAGCTCCTCTATTTTTTAAACCTGTTAGTGCATCACTATGTGCTGCTTTTAGTGCTTTTTGATATAGGATTGAATTACGTAATGGATGAATCAGCTGACAAAGTAAATTCTCGAGTATTTCTAAATGTGCTGTCGTAAAGTGTTTTTTTGAAGAAAATGTAATTTCTCCAAGAGATTGGTCTTCAATAGTTAAGTTATAACTACAACTGTGTTTTTGACTATCATTAAATTTTAATTCGGTGCGTAATTCATCATTTTGATAATGTGCACCCTGAAAATTGACTTTTAATTTTGCAGCTTCTAAAAAGTATTCCAATACTGTTTTTAACTCGAGGCTACTGTGCAACATTCCGGCTAATTTTAGCGTTCGTTGTAAGTCATTGATATCAACATCAAGGACTTGCGTTGCTGCAGATGCACCGTTAAATTGAATTTTGCCGTTACTCTGGAAAAGCTGTGTAGCCATAGTCACAATACCTAATTTTAGTTTGTCTGTTGTGATTTATGCGATTTCCGTGCCATTCAAATATAAATTTCATATCTAATATAAATCAGCGATTTAGCTGTTGAAACAAACTTAAAATTAAAAAATGTCAAGATTTTGTCGTTTTAGATTTTGCCGGGCGGCAAAATTTTAGTCTGGTAGCAGTGGTTACTGGCAATTAATCACACTACCTGTAAGGTTATTTTTCTTGTCAGACATTAAATACAAATAACTAGGCATTATGGCCTCGGGTCGCGTTAAGGTTTTTGGATCTTCAGCAGGAAACGCGCGTGCGCGCATTGAGCTACGTACAGCGCCAGGATTAATCGCATTAACTGAGACTGAGGTATTAGTACTGAGTTCGTCAGAGAGTACCTCCATCAAGTTGATATTTGCTGCTTTACTTGCCGCATATGCCCCCCAATAAGCGCAGCCTTTGATGCCAACTGAAGATACTGTAAATAAGATGGATGCGGATGGTGCTTTACGTAATAAGGGGATGCAAGCTTGAGTTAACATAAATACGGCCGTTAAATTTACATGCATAACTTTACTCCACAGCTCGGGATTAAACTGTGCAATTGGTGTTGTACTGCCCAATATTGCTGCATTATGTAACAAGCCATCTAACTGACCGAACTCTGACTGTATTACTTCAGCGAGTTGCTCATAATCTTCTAATTTGGCACCTTCAAAATCGAAAGGGTAGATTGCAGCTTGTGGGCTGCCTTGCGCTTCAATAGCATCGTATACAGCTTCTAGTTTGGATACTGTTTTACCTAGTAGAATTACAGTTGCGCCATAACTTGCATAGGTTTTTGCAGCGACTGCACCAATTCCATCACCTGCACCGGTAACAATAATTGTTTTATCTTTTAATTCATTTGGGCTTGCTAGAAAATTTTGTGCTTGATTCATAATTTTTATTTCGTCAGGTTTATTTAATGTCAAATTGATTAAGTTTGGTTGCCGCTATTTTTCCACTTATAATAGCGCCTTCTATTGTAGCGGGTAAATTAGTATTTGTGTAATCACCGCATAACCATAGTCCGTTAACCGGTGTTTCATTGTTTGGTCTAATATTTGATATGTTAACAACGCAGCTGAAGGTCGCGCGTTTTTCCCTGACCACTTTAGCGTTTATTGGTGCTGGCCACTCAGGGAACAACTGTGCTATTTCAGACTGCACTTTTTTGATAAGGCTATCATTATCTAATTGCATGTGTTGCCCATTAGCGCTAATGATTGCAGCCATTAGTCCTTCTTGGTTTGCCATTTTTCGATCAAAAAGCCACTGTAAGGTTGTTCCCCAAGAACCTATCATTGTTTGATCCATGGTAACGTTTTTTGGGTATTGATAATAGATTGTGCAAATCGGTTGATAATCGATTTGGTATAGCGGTTTTATGGTATTTTGTAATTCAATATGTTCTGACAGTAGCTTTACACAGGCGTATGGTGGAAGTGCAATAATTAGATTTTTTGTAGGGATTAACTTGTCATTAACTATAATTGCTTCAATAGCATTTTTATTAATAATTAACTTGCTTACACGAGAAGATAGTTCAATATTACTGCCTGCTTTTTCTAAATAATTTTTCGCTGGAATCGGTAATAAGTCGCTTAGGTTACTAGTTGTGAACAAAAAGTCACTATCCATTTTGTTACCAAGTAAAGACTTTTTTAACACAGTAATAAAAACTCGAGCAGAGGCATGACTAATAGGTGTATTTAATGTTGCAAGACAGAGCGGTTCCCACAAAGCTTTGATTAATTTTAAGGGCTGACTATAACGTAACAATAATTCAGACACACTAATATCAGCATCGTTAAGTATTGAATCTTTCGACAGACAATAACTGAAATACATTGCTCGATATTTTTGTGTTAATGACAAACCAGTGCAAAATAATACACCAAAGAATAAATGGAATGGTGATGGTAAATTGTAAGCATTTAACAATAACGAATCACCATCTGGTTTCAACATGGTTAACTTTAGCTTGTGGCGTTTAAGGTGCTGCTCAATGTTGTTGGATATTAAACGTAATAAGTTAAATGTCTCATGATACGCGCCAATTAAAATATGCTGGCCATTATCAACTTCAGGAAAACTGTGACTGTCAAGTTTAATGCTACGTGCACGACCCCCTATCTGTTTTGCAGACTCATAAATTGTAACGGAGTAGCCATCGTTAACTAAATAGCACGCAGCACTTAAACCTGACCACCCAGAACCAATAACTACAACTTTTTTATGGTGTAGAGACGATGTCATTTGGTCTTAGTAATTTTATTATGTCTTTTGTTTTCTCTGCGAACAGTTTTCCAGGCTATCCATAATTTTTTTAGTGCAGGCAGAGAAGTGCGTTTATCAAGTACGGGGTAATTATTACGTTGAATTTTTTCTAAAGTTGATTTATAAATTTCAGACATTACTATTCCGGTGCATTGTTGATAACGATCTTGCTCTGGTAGTAATGACATAGCCTTATTGTAATATTCATGTGAACGAGCTGCTTGGTATTCAAATAGTTTAAGACAGTTTTGTTGATTATTGTTCTTTAATATATTATCTTCAGTAACAGAAAATTGTTCTAGTTCGTCTAAGGGGATGTAGATGCGGTTACGTTGAGCATCTTCTTTTACATCGCGTAAAATGTTGGTTAATTGAAATGCCATTCCTAGGTTATGTGCGTATTTAAGCGTTAATTTATCAGTGTAACCA
Source organism: uncultured Thioalkalispiraceae bacterium (assembly GCA_964420605.1). Taxonomy (GTDB): domain Bacteria; phylum Pseudomonadota; class Gammaproteobacteria; order UBA6429; family Thiohalophilaceae; genus CAYQUC01. The sequence continues at coordinate 58,652 of CAYQUC010000004.1, forward strand.
AAAATTTCTGCGGCTATAAGCCCAACCACGCTCGCAACGCGATAACAGTATAGCGATAACTCTGAAAATGTTTGATAACGGTGAATATTTAAATCCATTTTCATGCCGTCAATTATTTCTTGAAAATATTCTTGCGGAAGATCAAAGTCTTTTAATGTTGTACTAAGGGCTTTGGTAACAGGGTGTTGGGCTTTATCGTTATAAAGAGCAGCAACTTCGTTTTGCCACCAGTCTAGTTTTTGTTGTGCAATGTCAATGTTAATACATTCATCAACTACGTCATCAACTTCACGACAAAACGCATAAACAGCCGTGATGGCTTTACGCTTAATAGGAGGTAAAAACAGAAAGCTATAATAAAAGCTTGAGCCACTTTTAGCGGTTTTTTCTTGGCAATATTCTTCTGGTGTCATAATCGATTTTACTCGTAATTAAACAAAGCACGATTAAATATCCAAAAGCCATCTTGCCATTTCAACCGTGGTCTAGTAAATATGTCGGTTTGATTTGATGATAATTTTTGAATAATTAGATTTGCTGATACTACGGTTAATTTTATTTCAAATCCAACTCTACCAGGTAATACGCGTCCTAAAGGTTTGCCAAAATCTAACATTTCTTGTACTTGTGATAATAGTGAATTTATAAGCTGTCGCATTTCTGTTGATTGAGATTTATCTCGGACATCTGACTCATTTACATTGAATTTTTGCATTTCGTCAATTGGTAAATAAATTCTACTGGATTCAGTGTAATCTTGTTCTATGTCTTGTAAAAAATTAATTATTTGTAATGCCGAACAGACAGCATTCGAGTAAGCGATATTTTCAACGGTTACTGACTTAAATAAATGTAATAATAATTGGCCTATGGGGTTAGCTGAGTATTGGCAATAGTCTAATAACTTTTCAAAACTTTGATAGCGATGTACGGTGACATCCATTCGAAATGCAGTTAATAAGTCGTGCAATAATGATATCGGTAAATCAAACTGTTCGATAGTATCGGATAATGCGATAAAAACGGGATCATCGATGGTTTTGCCATATCGAATCATATCCAGTTTCTGGGCCATTTCATCAAGTTGTTTTAATCGTTCCTCATTACTAGCAGTGCCTTCATCTGCAATATCATCGGCTATTCTGGCAAAGGCATAAATTGCACTAATGGGTTTTCGAATTTTTGATGGTAGCAACCATGATGCAACGGGAAAGTTTTCATAATGACTTTTAACAATATTCAAACAATATGAATAACTTGATTTAATTTTAGTTTGTTGCATTAATCGACAATGTGTTAATTTATAGTAAGTTATACAGCGAAAACAGAATAATTGATATACAGTATATATTAAATTAATATATCAGTGATAGGTGATAATTTAATGAAAAAAATTAAAATGTTAATTCTCGGAATCATAATAGGCTTATTGTTTGGTCTTTGGGTTGGTGTGAATATTGGGCGTGATAAACCTATTTTTAGTAATCCATTTGTAGCTAAATCTATTAAAGTTAAAATTCGAGAAACCGGTGAGTCGATTTTACAAAAAAGCGGTGAGGTTTTGGAAAGCAGCGGTAAAGCGATTAAAGATTCACTTTCAAAGTAAAATAGTTAATTATTATCAAGCCAGTTAATAATGTCATGCGCATGGTGGATGTAGCCATCAGCACCCCATGCCTCTGGTTTATCTGTTTCGCTAATATATCCAAACATCGCAATTAGTGTTTGCATTTCCGCATTCCTACCGGCTTGAATATCGCGCTCAGCATCACCAATAAAAATGCATTCACTTGGTGTTGATCCTGCTTCTTTACAAGCATGTAACATTGGAGCGGGGTGAGGTTTTCTAAATTCAAGAGTATCAGATGAAACAATGGTAACTGCACGGTTATATAGCTGAAGTTGTTGTAATAGTGGATTAGTTAAATAGGATGGTTTATTGGTTACAATTCCCCAATTTAAGCCCCTGGATTCAATAGTATCAAGTACGGTATCGAAGCCTGTAAACAAGCTGGTTTTATTTGCAATATTTTCAGTGTAATAATTTAATAGCTCGTCACGGTATTGATTAAAGTCTTTGTGCTTAGCATTCATGTTGAAACCAAATTCAATTAACGCGATTGAGCCATTCGATACATGCGGCCGTATTTCTTTTAGTGACAGTTCGTCATAGCCATTTTTACGTAAAGTAAAATTCAGTGCATCGGCAAGATCGGGAGCAGTATCAGCTAAGGTGCCATCGAGATCAAATAAGACAGTTTTGATACTCATGTAAACTTCCAGTTAATCAATTTTAGTGCAATGCACTAGGTAGTTGACACTCACGTCATGTCCTAAAGCATATTTTTTGGTAAATAAATTATAAGTCATTCCTGTTAGTTCTCGCACGGACAGTCCAACGTCTCTTGACCACGCTTCTAGTTCAGCGGGAGAGATGAATTTTTTATAATCGTGAGTTCCTTTTGGTAGCATCTGTAAAAGATATTCAGCCCCTATAATGGCAAATAAATAGGACTTGGGATTACGATTGATTGTCGAAAAGAAAACATGACCACCAGGTTTTACTAATTGAAAACAGGATTTAATGACTGAATGAGGATCGGGTACGTGTTCGAGCATTTCTAGGCAGGTCACAACGTCAAATTTTTGTGGATATTTTTCTGCAAATTCTTCAGCGGTTGCTTGCTGATAGTTAATTTTTACACCTGACTCTAATGCATGTAATTTGGCAACATTTAGCGGTGCTAGTCCCATATCAATCCCGGTTACAGTAGCACCGGCTAGAGCCATGGATTCTGATAAGATACCGCCACCACAACCAACGTCAATAATTTCTTTATTCTCTATATTCGCGCGTCGATTAATATAATTTAAGCGTAATGGGTTTATTTCATGTAACGGTTTAAATTCACTGGTTGGATCCCACCAGCGAGAGGCTAGCGCCTCAAATTTAGCAATCTCAGCTGTGTCGATGTTTTTAGTTGATGATGTCATGGTATAAATTATCAGTTTAGTAAAATATTATCTTTGTGCCGCGATTATACACGTATTAGTTCTAGTTATTTTGAATTTTATCTCGCCACTGTTTAGCGGCTTGCAGTAATCCTGATAAGTCTAGGGTTGTTAATTCTCTATCGCGAAGTAAATGTGCGCCGTTGACCCAAACGTGTTTGACTTGTTCTCGTGTACTTGAGTAAATTATCTGTGAGACAGGGTGATAAAGTGGTTGAGTTTCAATGGTATTTAAATCTATGGCAACAATATCGGCAGATTTGGACACTTCAATTGAGCCTATGCTATCTTCAAGACCCAGTGCTTTGGCACCATTTATTGTCGCGATTCGTAAAATTTGTTCAGCGTTTACTGCTTTTGCGTCTTGTGCAACCATTTTTGCGATTAGTGCAGATGTGCGCATTTCTCCGATCATATCAAGATCGTTATTACTTGCTGCACCATCAGTACCTAATGCGATATTAATGTCATTATCTAATAGTTTTTGAATAGGGCTAAAACCACTGGCTAATTTAAGGTTGGATTCAGGGCAGTGGACTATATTGATGCCGTTATTTGCTGCTAAGTTAATATCATCAGCATTCACATGGGTCATGTGTGACGCTATTAATCGAGGTGATAGCAAGCCAAGCCTATTTAATCGCTCAATCGGGCGCATCTCGTGTATTTTAATAGACTCATTTATTTCAAACTCGGTTTCGTGTAAGTGAATTTGAACTGGAATATCTAACTCATCTGCTAACATGGATAGCCTTTTAAGAGCATCGTCGGATACTGTGTAAGGAGCATGTGGCGCAAATGAGGTTTTGATTAAACTGTGGTGTCGCAGCTTGTCATGTAGTGCTAAACCTTTATTTAGATATTCAGTTTCACTTTGAGCATATGCTGATGGAAAGTTAATAAGAATTAGGCCCAGCATTGCACGTATTCCAGATTGATCCACAGCAGCAGCAGTATGTTCAGGAAAAAAATACATATCGCTAAAACAGGTGGTACCACCACGTAACATTTCGGCAATTGCGATTTGACTACCGGTGAAGACAAATTCGGGGCTTACCCATTTGGATTCTGCCGGCCAAATATGGTTGTTTAACCAGTCCATTAGGGGTAAATCATCGCCCAGTCCACGTAATAATGTCATTGGGCTATGCCCATGACAGTTTATTAAGCCAGGTATAATAGCGTGATTTGCTAAATGATATTCGGCGTTTGCTTGATATTGGCTATGAGCGTTGGCTGTTTTTACCAGAGCTAGAATTTTTCCATCGTTAATGGCAATGGAGTGCTCGTGTAAAATATCATTATTATTGTTAACTGTAATAATCCAGTCAGCATGGATTAATGTGTCAATTGTCTGAGTCATAGCAATAGAAACTACATGAAAATCTATGTGTTTGACAAGTAATTGTCGTCAGTTAGTTTCTGAGTTGAAAATTACCTATTTAATGAGTGGCTAGTCGGCTCGTTTGGTAAGAGATACTTTTTTTAGAATAAATGACTTTATGACAAAGTTAAATGAAGTGCTGGCGATTAATTTTTTATAAAAACGTAATTATCCGAGTTTAAAAATGACAATAATAAAATAAACCCAGTACTTTTTAAGTCTCAAACACAAAATCAACAGGAGTCTCTTAAAATCGCTCTCAAGGGTGATTGTACATAGCTAGTTCACTTCACTTTATGGTATAATTTGACCTTTAAAATGCGCTTAAACAGCATGTTCCCAATTATAAATTAAATACGATAAAAGTTACCGAAATGATTGATTTTGCAAAGGAAGTCCTCCCGATAAATATCGAAGAGGAAATGAAACAATCCTATCTCGATTATGCCATGAGTGTGATTGTAGGGCGTGCCTTACCCGATGTTAGAGATGGGCTTAAGCCGGTACATCGTAGGGTACTTTTTGCGATGCAAGAACTTGGCAATGAGTGGAATAAGCCTTATAAAAAATCTGCACGTGTTGTTGGTGATGTGATTGGTAAATACCATCCGCACGGCGACACTGCTGTCTATGACACCATCGTTCGAATGGCGCAACCCTTTTCGTTGCGTTACATGTTAATTGATGGCCAAGGTAACTTTGGTTCAGTTGATGGTGATTCACCGGCTGCAATGCGATATACCGAAGTTCGTATGTCCAAAATTGCACATCAATTATTATCTGATCTTGATAAAGATACAGTCGATTTTGCTTCAAACTACGATGACTCTGAACAAGAGCCGGTAATCATGCCGACCCGAATTCCTAATTTATTAGTTAATGGTTCTTCTGGTATTGCTGTTGGTATGGCAACCAATATACCACCGCATAACTTAACTGAAATTATAAACGCTTGTTTGGCCATTATTGAAAAACCGGATATTGATGTTCCGGGATTAATGGAAATTATACCCGGCCCTGATTTTCCAACTGCCGGAATTATCAATGGTGCTCGTGGCATCGTAGAAGCGTATCATTCAGGACGCGGTCGAATTTACGTGCGTGGTCGAACTCATATTGAAGTTGACGAGAAATCGGGTAAACAGACTATTATAATAACGGAGTTACCGTATCAAGTTAATAAAGCCAGATTACTAGAGCGTATTGCGGAACTGGTTAAAGATAAAAAGCTTGACGGTATAACTGAATTACGTGATGAATCTGATAAAGATGGTATGCGCGTGATTATTCAATTACGTCGAGGTGAAGTTGCTGACGTGATGTTAAATAATTTATATCAGTTCACACAACTACAAAGTGTGTTTGGTATTAATATGGTTGCGTTAGTTGATGGGCAACCTAAATTATTAAACTTAAAAGCCATTTTAGAATATTTTGTTCGACATCGTCGTGAGGTTGTTACCCGTCGAACTATTTTCGAATTACGTAAAGCGAGAAAAAAAGCGCATGAGCGTGAAGGTCTTGCTGTCGCATTGGTTAACATCGATCCCATTATTGTGCTTATCAAGGCAGCTAAAAACCCGGCAGAGGCAAAGCAACAGTTAGTTGATACTGCCTGGCAGCCGGGTGTTGTTACCGATATGTTATCTCGTTCAGGAGCTGATTCTTCTAGACCTGAAGGTTTAGCCGATGAGTTTGGTATGCGCGAAGGGCATTATTATCTTTCACCATCTCAAGCACAAGCAATTTTAGATATGCGTTTGCACCGGTTAACCGGTCTAGAACAAGATAAAATTATTGCGGAATATGAAGATTTACTAAGTGTTATTGCTGAGTTACTTAAAATTTTATCAAGTACAGAACGACTAATGGAAATCATCCGTGAAGAATTAGAAGCCGTACGTGATGAATTTGGTGATGAGCGACGAACTGAAATTATTTCTTCTCAAGAAGACTTAACAATTGAAGATTTAATCACTGAAGAAGATGTGGTGGTCACCTTGTCACATGAAGGTTATGTGAAATCTCAATTATTATCCTCATACAGTGCACAACGTCGTGGTGGCCGAGGCAAAGCGGCAACTTCGGTTAAAGATGAAGATTTCGTTGATAAACTGTTTGTCGCAAATACTCACGATATTATTTTATGCTTCTCTAGTAAAGGTAAAGTTTATTGGTTAAAAGTATTTGAGTTACCTCAGGCTGGAAGAACTGCTCGAGGGCGACCCATCATCAATTTATTACCGTTAGATGAAGGTGAACGTATTAATGCTATTTTACCTATTCGTGAATATGAAGAGAATAAATTTGTATTTTTTACAACGTCATTTGGCACCGTTAAGAAAACGCCATTAAAAGATTTTTCTCGACCTCGTTCATCGGGTATTATTGCTATTGATTTACGACAAGATGATCAATTAATAGGCGTTGAAATTACTGATGGTGATAAAGACGTTATTTTATTCTCAAGTTCAGGTAAATCGATTCGATTCAATGAAAATGACGTTCGTCCCATGGGGCGTTCAGCTGTTGGCGTGCGTGGTTTGAAATTACAGCCAGGCCACAGTGTTATTTCAATGATCATATCGGGTGAAGGGTTTGTATTAACGTCTACAGAAAATGGTTTTGGTAAACGTACTGCTATTGAAGATTATCCTGTGCATGGCCGTGGCGGCCTTGGTGTTATTTCGATTCAAACATCCGAACGCAATGGCGCTGTTACTGGTGTAGAGTTAGTCATAAATGAAGATGAGATAATGTTAATTACCAATCAGGGAACATTAGTGCGAACCCGTGTTGAAGAAATATCAATAATGGGTCGAAATACTCAAGGTGTAAAACTGATTAGTTTGAGTAATGATGAAAAGTTAAATGGAATTGAACGTATCGAGATGATTCAATCTGATGATGAGTCTGGTGAAATAGAAAATTCTGAAGAAAGTACCGATTAGTTTAAAATTAGTATTGAAAAAATTATAATAAGGAGTTTGATGTTCTATGCCAACGATTTATAACTTTAGTGCGGGTCCGGCAGTGTTACCTGCTGATGTTTTGGCTATAGCTCAAAATGAGTTGCGTGACTGGCATGGTTCCGGTATGTCAGTAATGGAAATGAGTCATAGAGGCTCAGAATTTATGTCAATTGCTGAAAAAGCTGAAAATGATCTTAGGCAGTTGATGGCAATACCCAATAACTATAAAGTGTTATTTCTGCAGGGTGGCGCATCGAGTCAATTTGCAATGGTACCCATGAATATTTTAGCGGGCAAAAATACGGCTGATTATATTAATACTGGTGCTTGGTCAAAAAAAGCAATAAAAGAGGCAAAAAAATATTGTAGTGTTAATGTTGCTGCAACGAGTGAAGCTCAAAACTTTACCACGGTACCTGCTCAGAGCGAATGGTCATTAAATAAAGACTCAGCCTATGTTCATTTTGTTTCAAATGAAACCATTGGTGGTGTTGAATTTCCATTTATTCCAGAAACTGGCGATATTCCTTTAGTTGCGGATATGTCCTCAACAATATTGTCACGTCCGGTTGATGTTACTAAATACGGTATTATTTATGCTGGTGCGCAAAAAAATATGGGACCTGCTGGTTTAACGGTTGTTATTATACGGGATGACTTGATTGGTTTAGCTCCTGACAATACGCCATCGATGTTTAACTATAAAGATCTAGCCGATAATAATTCAATGTTGAATACACCTCCTACATTTGCGTGGTATCTTGCAGGTTTGATATTTGATTGGTTGAATACAAATGGTGGACTTAAAGCTATTGCTGAAGTTAATAAACGCAAGTCAGAAAAATTGTATAACGCGATTGATGCATCTGGTTTTTATAACAGTCCGGTTGCTGTTGAATGTCGTTCATGGATGAATGTTCCATTTACTTTAGCCGATGCTGAATTAGATAAAATATTTTTAACTGAAGCGGCTAATGCGGGTCTTGTTTCGTTAAAAGGACATCGATCAGTTGGTGGCATGAGGGCTAGTATTTATAATGCGATGCCGGAAGAAGGTATTAATGCGCTTATTAGCTTTATGGCAGATTTTGAAAAACGTAATGGCTAAATAATATTGATCATATAAAACTACATTACATATTTATTTAAAGGTCGTCATGCATAAAATTCTAACGTTAAATAATATTTCAGTTGCGGGTTTAGAACGCTTATCACGTGAGTCGTATGAAGTTGCTTCTGAAATTACTCATCCAGATGCAATACTATTACGTTCTTTTAAAATGCATGATATGGACATTCCCGAGTCATTAAAAGCCGTCGGGCGTGCGGGGGCTGGGGTTAACAATATTCCAGTTGATGTAATGTCTTCAAGAGGAATACCAGTTTTTAATGCACCGGGAGCAAATGCGAATGCAGTAAAAGAACTCGTGGTTGCAGGTATGTTATTAGCGTGTCGTAATATTTGTCAGGCATGGGAATATACTACGACCTTAGAAGGTGATGACGCGACTGTTTCAAAAAGTGTTGAAGCGGGTAAAAAACAGTATGGTGGCTTTGAGTTACCTGGAAAAACCCTCGGTATTGTCGGACTGGGTGCTATTGGTCGATCTGTGGCTGATATTGCAATTCAACTTGGTATGAATGTAATCGGCTATGATCCTGCAATCACTATCGAAGGGGCGTGGCAATTATCGTCTAAAGTAGAAAAAGCTGAAAATGTTGATGCTTTATTAGCTAAAGTTGATTTCGTTACATTTCATGTACCGTTAATTGATGCTACTAAAAATATGATTAATAAAGAACGCTTAGACATTATGAAGTCGGGCGCTGTAATTTTGAATTTTGCACGAGCTGGTATTATTGACGATACTGCTGTAATTGAAGCACTAAAAAGTAAGAGGATATATGCTTATATATGTGACTTTCCAACAAATCAATTAAAAGGACAGGAGCGGGTAATTACTTTACCGCATCTTGGTGCATCTACAGTTGAAGCGGAAGATAATTGTGCCATTATGGTTGCTAATCAAATTAAGGATTACTTAGAAAATGGTAATGTTTTTAATTCTGTTAACTTCCCTAATGTTGACATGCCACGAACGAAAGGTTTTCGAGTAACAATTGTTAATAACAATGTTCCAAATATGTTAGGGCAAATATCTACAGCAACTGCTGCTGCTGGATTAAATATTATTGATATGTTGAACAAATCCAGAGATAACATAGCTTATACGGTTTTAGATGTTGATAAAGCCGTTGATGATAATTTAATTAAAAAATTATTAGCAATTGACGGTGTATTAACTGTTCGAGCCTTATAAAAATTCACAGTTATAGCCAGATGCTAAGTTATTAAAGCGAGCCAACTAGAATATATGTCTGATTTATTATCCAAAATGCGTGACAGAATCGATGCAATTGATGCATCAATTCAAGAATTAATTTCCGAACGTGCATCAATAGCACAAGACGTAGCCGTTGCAAAACAAAAGTTAAATAAGAGCAATACTGTATTTTATCGCGCTGAGCGAGAAGCTGAGGTATTACGAATGGTCATTGAGCGAAACAAAGGACCATTACGAAATGAAGAAATTGCTCGTTTATTTCGTGAGATTATGTCTGCTTGTTTGGCGTTAGAAGATCCCATGGTTATTGGTTTTTTAGGTCCAGAAGGTACTTTTACCCAGTCAGCAGCATTAAAACATTTTGGGCATTCGGTTCAAACAAAGCCATTAACAACAATTGCCGATGTTTTTAGAGAAGTAGAGTCCGGTGAAATTCCTTATGGGGTTGTTCCTGTGGAAAATTCTACTGAAGGTGTTATTAATCACACTCTAGATTTATTTATAAACTCTCCATTGTTTATTAGTGGTGAGGTAGAGATTCGCATTCATCATCATTTGCTGGTTAAAAATAATGTCGATATTTCTAAAATTACAAAAATTTATTCGCACAGACAATCTTTGGCTCAATGTAGAGAATGGCTTGATGCAAATTTAAATGGTATTGAACAAATTCCAGTAAATAGCAATGCTGAAGCTGCTCAATTAGTTTCAAATTCTAATGATGATGTTGCTGCGATAGCGGGTGATTCTGCTGCTGAAATATATAACCTCAGCATGGCATCAAAGAATATTGAAGATGAGCCTGATAATACTACTCGGTTTTTAATCATAGGTAAAAATGAAGTACAAGCCAGTAGTGATGATAAAACAACTATTTTAGTCTCAACACGAAATCAACCGGGTGCGCTACATAAATTACTTGAACCAATTGCACGTAATGGCTTGTCATTGTCCAGAATTGAATCACGTCCATCACGGCGCGGCATGTGGGACTATGTTTTTTTTATGGATGTTGATGGTCACAAGTTGGATAACAATGTTGCTACAGCATTAACCGAGTTAGCGGAAGAGTCGCTAATGGTTAAAGTACTCGGTTCATATCCTAAAGCTGTTTTATAATCTATTTATTCAAATAACCATGATTAATATTTTCCAAAAATTATGTGTTCCTGGTGTTGCTGGATTAAAGCCCTATTTACCCGGTAAACCACTCAGTGAACTTGAACGTGAATTTGGAATTACTAACGCTGTTAAAATAGCATCAAATGAAAATCCACTGGGTATCAGTGAAAAAGTAACACGTTATTTAAGTGATAATATTGCTACCCTAAGTCGATATCCTGATGGTAATGGTTTTGATTTGAAGTCAGCACTGGCCAAATTTTATAATGTAGAATTTGATCAACTGACACTTGGTAATGGTTCTAATGATATATTAGAGTTAATTGCTCGTGCATTTGTCACAGTTGATGATGAAGTTATTTTTTCTGAACATGCCTTTGCTGTGTATCCGTTAGTTACACAAGCAATAGGGGCTAAGGCTGTTATTACATCGGCGACAAATTGGGGATACGATTTAGATAATATTTTAGAAGCAATTAACATTAAAACTAAATTGATATTTATCGCGAACCCTAATAATCCAACCGGTACTTGGTTAACGGAACTGGATTTAGCTGGGTTTTTAAATAAAGTACCTAAGTCGGTTATTGTTGTTATTGATGAGGCTTATTTTGAATATGCAATTCATCCTGATATGAAAATTAAAAACTATCCTGATGGATTACAGTGGTTGGCAAAGCACCAAAATTTAGTCGTTACTCGCACTTTTTCAAAAGCTTATGCATTGGCGGGTTTACGTGTTGGATATTCAGTGTCACATAAAGATCTTGCTAATATATTAAATCGAGTTAGACAGCCATTTAATGTTAACTCAATGGCTTTAATTGCAGCTGAAATTTCACTGTCAGATAGTGAACATTTGGAACGAACGATTAAATTAAATGTATCTGGAATGCAGTTTATTATTTCTGAACTTGCTAAAATGAACGTAGCTTATATACCCTCTGCCGGAAATTTTATCAGCATTAGTCTTGGCGTTGAATCAGATAAAATCTATGAAAAATTATTACATAAAGGGGTAATAGTTAGACCAGTTGATAATTATGGTATGCCGGGATATTTACGGTTTAGTATTGGGGATTCAACAGAAAATACGCGTGCTATGCAGGCATTAAAACAGTGTTTTGACTAAACGAAAAATAAAATGAGTAAAGTGATTTTTAAAAATATGTGTATTATCGGTGTTGGTTTAATCGGTGGTTCACTTGCACGCTCTGCAAAAATTGCGGGCGTGGTTGATAATATCATAGGAACTGGGCGTAGCGAAACAAATCTCGAAAAAGCGTTGGATCTGGGTGTGGTAGATGAAATTTGTTTGGATTATAAAACTGCAGTTTCTAAAGCTGATCTGATTGTGATAGCCACTCCAGTTGGAGCAATTAAATCCGTATTAGAAGAAATTGCAGATTCAATTCCTAAACATGCAGTTATAACCGATGTTGGTAGTACCAAAGGTAGTGTTCTTGATGCAGCTATTTCTGTTTTTGGTGAATTACCATCACGCTTTATTCCGGGACACCCAATAGCCGGAAATGAAAAAAGTGGTGTTATTGCATCGTTTATTAAATTATTTCATGGCAGACGCGTTATATTGACGCCGCAGCTTCATAGTGATTTAAAGGCACTAGAAAAAATAAAAGCCCTGTGGTCTGCCTGTGGTGCTGAAGTTGTTTTAACATCCGTAGAGCATCACGACACAATATTAGCCGCTACTAGTCATCTACCCCATGCTCTAGCATTCTCGTTAGTTAATACCTTGGCTCGTATGGATGATAAAAATGATATATTCAAATTTGCTGCAGGTGGTTTTGAAGATTTTACTCGGATTGCGTCAAGTAATCCGCAAATGTGGAGTGATATCTGCATCGCCAATAAAGAGGCATTAACGAGTGTCTTAGATAAGTTTTCTGAAGATTTAGTAATCTTAAAAACGGCTATAAATTCCGAGGATGCAAATGAAATTAAGGCACTTTTTACGCGAGCTAAAAAAGTGCGTGATTCAGTAAAAAAAGGTTTTCCAACCGAGTATTAATTCGACATAAAAAATAATTTGAGAATAAGACCATGAGTAGCGACAGTAAAAATAGTACGAACACCAAAACCAACGTTCAATTTAAAATTAAGCCTGGTGGTAAGTTACAGGGTAACTTTCATGTTCCTGGTGATAAATCGATATCACATCGCAGCATCATGTTTGGAGCATTGGCAAATGGTGTTACTGAAGTTACTGGATTTCTGGCTGGTGAAGATAATCTTGCAACCTTAAATGCATTCCGAGATATGGGGGTTACTATAACAGGGCCTGATTTAGGCAAAGTTACCATTACTGGTGTTGGTATTAATGGCTTAAAATCTCCCAATAAAGCCTTGGATTTAGGAAATTCTGGTACGGCTATGCGATTAATGTCAGGGTTAATGGCAGCACAACAATTTGATTCAATTTTAATCGGTGATAAATCTTTATCTACTCGTCCAATGTTGCGTGTTACAAAACCATTAACACAAATGGGTGCTGTTATTAGTACTCAAGAAAATGGTACACCGCCAATAGTGATAACGGGCAAGCAAACACTACATAATTTTGATTATGATATGCCAATTGCGAGTGCTCAGGTAAAATCATGTTTATTACTTGCAGGTTTATATTCATCAGGTAAAACATGTATAACCGAACCTGCGCCGACACGGGATCATACTGAACGGATGTTGCAAGGATTTGGATATGACGTGGCTCGAACTGATAATAAAGTCTGTGTTGAAGGTGGCGGGACATTAACGGCAACGAATATTATTGTTCCGGGTGATATCTCATCAGCTGCATTTTTTATGGTCGGTGCAAGCATTGCTTCTGGATCGGATATCACACTACAACACGTTGGAATTAATCCAACACGTATTGGCGTAATTAAGATTTTGAAAATGATGGGCGCTAACATTACGATTTTGAATGAATCTGAAATGGGTGGCGAACCCGTAGCGGATATTAGAATTCAATCGAGCGAACTTAAAGGAATAGTGATTCCTGAAGATCAAGTGCCTCTGGCCATTGATGAGTTTCCGGTTATTTTTATTGCCGCAGCTTGTGCCACAGGTGAGACAGTGCTGACAGGTGCAAAAGAACTACGAGTAAAAGAAAGTGATCGTATTCAAGCGATGGCAGATGGCCTAGAAATATTAGGCATAGATGCAAAACCAACAAGTGATGGAATTAAAATCCAAGGTGGTTTGATCAACGGTGGAGAAGTTAGTAGTGGTGGCGATCATCGAATTGCAATGGCTTTTAGTATTGCAGGCCTAAAGGCATCAGATAATATAACTATAAATGATTGTGCAAATGTTGCTACTTCATTTCCAAATTTTATTGAGTTATCGAAAACTGCTGGCTTGGATCTAGAGTCTCGATAATTAAATATACATTAGCATAACCGAAAATTTGGAGTTAAAATGCCTAATCAGATTATTACCATTGATGGCCCAAGCGGTGCAGGCAAGGGCACGGTATGTGTCAAATTAGCAAAAAGTCTTGGTTGGCCGTTACTCGATAGTGGCGCAATTTATCGTGTGCTGGCCCTTGGAGCAATAAAGCATGATATCGATAATAGCGATATCGAACGTTTGTCAGACTATGCGGCATCAATTGATATCGCATTTCCGCTTGATGAAAATAGTGATTTGGTTGATGTTATTTTAGAAGGTAATAATATTTCAAATGAGATTAGAACTGAGGTATGTGGCAATTTAGCTTCAAAAGTTGCAGTAATACCTGAAATAAGAGAAATTTTGCTTCAAAGACAGCGTGATTTCGCAGTTTCACCAGGATTAGTGGCTGATGGGCGCGATATGGGTACGGTTGTTTTTCCTTTAGCTGAAGTAAAAGTTTTCCTCACCGCTAGTGCTGAAATTCGAGCTGAAAGACGTTATAAACAGTTGAAAGACAAGGGGAATGATGTTAACCTCGCGTCCCTTCTTGAAGAGATTTCTGAACGAGATAAACGCGATAGCGAACGAACGATATCTCCTTTAAAGCCTGCGGATGATGCTATTATTATTGATACGACATCATTAACTGTTGAACAAGTATTACAAGAAGTCAAAGGGTTGTGTTGTAAAAAATTACAATTGCTTTGTTAGAATTTAATATTAACGTGAAGTAATATCTATAGAGCAAATTAAAGCGAGTTCTATATTACTTCATTTCTTTTAACTAACGTCTGCTAGGTTGCAGTCAAAATGAAGTCACGGATTGACTTATCAATACAGGAAATAAGCGAAAATGAGCCAAAGTTTTGCTGAACTATTCGAAGAAAGTATCACTAAAACCCCAATGTTACCCGGTGCAATTATCACAGGAACTGTTGTTCATGTTGGTGATGATTTTGTTATGGTTAATGCTAATTTAAAATCTGAAGGTGTTATACCTAAAGAACAATTTGTTAATGATAAAGGTGAAGTTGACGTTCACATTGGTGACGAAGTTGAAGTAGCACTTGAATCATTAGAAGACGGTTTTGGTGAAACACGTTTATCAAGAGAAAAGGCTCGCCGTGCTGAATCTTGGACCAGACTTGAAGCTGCTCAAGAAGCTTCAGAGACCGTGGTTGGAACTATCATTGACAAAGTTAAAGGTGGTTTTACTGTCGATTTACAAGACATTCGTGCTTTCTTACCAGGCTCATTAGTTGATGTTCGCCCTGTACGTGATACCGCTTACCTAGAAGGTAAAGAATTAGAATTTAAAGTTATTAAGCTTGATCGTCGTCGCAATAACGTTGTTGTATCCCGTCGTGCTGTTGTTGAATCTGAAAGTAGTGTTGAACGTGATGAATTGCTTGCGAGCATGAAAGAAGGCGCAATCGTTAAAGGGATTATTAAGAATTTAACGGATTATGGTGCATTTGTTGATTTAGGCGGTGTTGATGGTTTATTACACATTACAGATATGGCTTGGAAACGCGTAAAACATCCAAGTGAAATTGTGACTGTTGGTGAAGAAATTGATGTTAAAGTCTTAAAATTTGATCGTGAAAAAGTTCGTGTATCATTAGGCTTAAAACAAATGGGCGATGATCCTTGGATTGCAATTGCACGCCGTTATCCTGAATCTACCCGCTTAGTTGGCAAAGTTACGAATATTGCTGATTATGGTTGTTTTGTTGAAATTGAAGAAGGTGTTGAAGGTTTGGTTCACGTTTCTGAAATGGATTGGACTAATAAAAATATCCACCCAAGCAAAGTTGTTAGTCTTGGTTTAGAAGTTGAAGTTGTTGTGCTTGATATTGATGAAGAACGTCGTCGTATATCATTAGGCATGAAACAGTGTAAAGATAATCCTTGGGATAGCTTTGCAAGTTCTAATAACAAAAGTGATCGTGTTACTGGTACGATTAAATCGATTACAGACTTTGGTATATTCATTGGTCTTAATGGTGGAATTGATGGCCTTGTTCACTTATCTGACATTTCTTGGAATATTCCTGGAGAAGAAGCGGTTCGAAATTATCACAAAGGTGATGAAATTGAAGCGATGGTATTGTCGGTTGATCCTGAACGTGAGCGTATTTCATTAGGAATTAAGCAGTTAGAAAAAGATCCATTTGGAAATTATGTTGCTGAACACGCAAAAGGGTCTATTGTTACTGGTAAGGTTATCGAAATTGACGCTAAAGGTGCAGTAATTGAATTAGCCGAAGGTGTTGAAGGTTATTTACGTTCTTCAGAAATTTCTCGTGACCGTATTGAAGATGCCCGAACTAGTTTGAGTCAAGGCGAAGAAGTTGAAGCTAAATTTATCGGAGTGGATCGTAAAACACGAACAATTTCACTTTCTATCAAAGCGAAAGATAATGATGATGAAAAAGCGACAATCAATGACTACAATAAACAAGGTAGCGGACCAGTTACGGCTACTTTAGGTGATATATTGAAAGAACAGATTGATAGTAGTAACGAATAATATACGTTTTTTGAGGTGCTTAAGTTTAATTTTACATAAGCGCCTCAAAAAGCTATTATCAGTAAATTCGGAGATAAAATAATAATGACTAAATCTGAACTGATTGAAATCCTTTCAAGAAAACAAATGCAGTTAGCGTATAAAGACGTGGAACTTGCAGTGAAAACCATGCTTGAGCACATGGCTCAAACATTATCTAATGGTGAAAGGATTGAAATTCGAGGATTTGGTAGTTTTTCATTACATTATCGACCACCACGCACCGGTCGAAATCCTAAAACCGGCGATGCTGTATCGTTAGAGGCTAAATATGTACCGCATTTTAAGCCTGGTAAGGAAATGAGAGAACGAGTTAATGAGAGTATGGATAAAGTGAGTATATCTGAGTAATAATGGCTCAAATAAGCTCTAATAAACGGTATGGTTGATATAATCATACCGTTTTTTTTTGCAATTTAATAAATAAATAACAGACAGGTTATCCTGTTTATGCGAAATATGATAAATTATCAGGCATGAAAACTCTTTTTTATATTATTTTTATAATTATCGTTTTGGCACTTGGGCTGATATTTACTATCTACAATTCATCGATTGTTCAATTTCATTATGTCGTTGATAGTATCAGCTTACCGCTATCGGTTATTATTATTATTGCAGTTATACTTGGTGCTAGTCTTGGATTATTAGCGAGTTCAATCATTGTTGTACGTACTCGTGGTGAATTAGCACAGCTTAAAAAAAGCATAAAAAAATCGGGTCATGATTAGAAAAATATTAAATTGTGACTGATGTTTTTTATACTCTATTTTTTTTATTGTTACCAATCGCGTTAGTTTCGGGGTTTTGGATAGGACGCAAATCAACTATCAAGTCTAATTCAATAGAAAAAAGTAGTATCCCTTCAGATTATATCAAAGGCCTTAATTTTCTTTTAAATGAACAACCCGATAAAGCTGTGCAAGTTTTTATTGATTTACTTGAAGTTAATGATGCGACCATTGAAACACATTTGGCTCTTGGTCACTTATTTAGACGGCGGGGGGAGGTTAATCGAGCAATTCAAATTCATCAAAATTTAATTGATCGTAGTTCAATAGAACCAGAACAACGCGCAAGGGCAAAGTATCAATTAGGTCAAGATTATCTAAGTGCGGGTTTATTAGATCGTGCAGAAATTGTATTTAATAACTTAATCAGTGAAGAACCAAGAACTGAAGCCGCGATGCAGCGTTTAATTGAAATCTACCAACAAGAAAAGGATTGGGTTAAAGCAATTGAGATTACGAAGCGTTTACAATCTAATTCGAATCATGACTATTCAATAATTATTGCTCACTATTATTGTGAACAAGCTGAGCAAATGATCCGTTATAACGAGTCGAGTAAAGCCTTAAAACTTGCTGCTAAAGCAATGAGAATAGATTCTTTATGTGCACGGGCAAGTATTATAGAAGCCAAGCTGGCCGTTAAAGCAACAGATTTTAAAGCTGCATTAAATGCGTATCAACGAATTGAAAAGCAAGATTCTGAACTATTACCAGAAGTGATAGATGATATAATATTGTGTTACCAGCAATTAGATAAGTATACTGATATGCGCAATTACGTCTATAAAGTGCAATCTCAATATGGTGGTATTTCATTAGTATTGGCCTGGGTTGAAGTACTTGAAAAAGATAGTAATACTGAAGCAGAATCATTTTTGATGTCGTATTTAAAAAAACGTGCCTCCGTACGTGCTATGGATAAATTAATTGATATTAAGCAAATTGATAGCACTGGTTCAGCGCAAGAAAATCTAAATATAATAAAAGGTGTGACTACACAATTATTAAAAATTAAGTCACATTTTCAGTGTAACTCGTGTGGTTTTTCTGCCAATATTTTTCATTGGCAGTGCCCTGGGTGTAAAGGATGGAATACCATTAAATCGTTACATGGCGTTGATGGTGAATAATCAAATTTATAACTATTTTGGAGAATATAATTGAAAACGAATTCCCCGGTAATTGTTGCTTTGGATTACCCAAGTGAAAAACAAGCATTGGACTTTGTCAGCAAAATTGATCCTGGACAGTGCCGCTTAAAAATAGGTAAAGAGCTTTTTACGTTATGTGGTCCCACTATTGTCGAGAAATTAATAGCTAAAAATTTTGAGGTATTTCTTGATTTAAAATTTCATGATATCCCGAGTACAGTTGCCAAAGCTTGTCGAGCGGCTGCTGAGTTGGGTGTTTGGATGTTAAATGTTCATGCTCTAGGGGGCAGTGCCATGATGCGAGCTGCACGACAAGCAATTGATGACTCTGATCACTCGCCTTTATTAATCGGGGTTACTGTTTTGACTAGTTTGTCTGACATTGATTTACACGAACTGGGAATTTCTGGAACGACAGAACAAAGCGTAATTCGACTCGCTAAGCTAGCGGCGGCTGAAAAGCTTGATGGTGTCGTTTGTTCGGCAAAAGAGGTGTCAATGTTAGCAGAACAAATATCAAAAGATTTTGTTTTAGTCACGCCGGGAATTCGTCCAGAAGGCAGTGATACTGGTGACCAAAAACGCGTTGTTACGCCAAATCAAGCAATGTCATCTGGAAGCCACTACTTAGTCATTGGAAGGCCCGTCACACAAGCCGAAGCACCAGAGCAAGTTTTGGATAGTATTCTTTCAAATTTGAGCTAGTATTTGTTGAGTAGTTCAAAATTTATACTTAATTTAGTTAAGGTTTATTTTACATAATTAATTTGAAATAGTACGTGATTTTGTTCGATGAAAACGATAATATCGACTTAGCCGACCAATTTGGGTTGGATGTTAAATGGAAACCAACAACAAGGACGAATGATGAAAAAGCTAATTATTAGTATTTTTGTACTGTGTGTATTTTGTATTCAAACTGTTAGTGCTGAGTCAGTTGATATCAATAAAGCGGATGCTGAAACTATCTCAAAAAATTTAAAAGGGATAGGTTTAAAAAAGGCAACCAGTATTGTTGAATTTCGAGTTATTAATGGTCCATTTCGTACTATTGACGATATTGCCAAAGTTAAAGGCATTGGTAAAAAATTACTAGAGCGAAATAAAGAAGATATTAAAATTATAGTGTCGAAAAAGACTTTATAATAATTACTATTTGATAGCTACTACCATACTGCGTGTCAGGTGTGGTAGTAGCGTTTAAGATGTTTTAATTTGTTAGCAAATAATAATAATAAAAATATAAACTTTATATTTAAATAAGTTTATTCACCGTTTTAAGTGGCATAGCAGGTTTTGTTCTTGATTAATAAACAAAGTAGTACCACAGAAATTATTCCCGTAGTATTGTCTGGTGGCTCCGGAACTCGTTTATGGCCACTGTCTAGGGAGCACTATCCCAAACAATTATTAGCGTTAATCAACGATAATACCTTATTGCAAGATACGTTTAAGCGTCTTGATGGTGTGGCTGCTTTATCGCAACAACAAATCATTGTTTGCAATGAAGAGCATCGTTTTTTGGTTGCTGAGCAGTTGCGACAGTTAAATTCAAATAAAAGCAAAATTTTATTAGAGCCCGTCGGTCGAAATACCGCACCGGCATTAACATTGGCTGCATTATCAATAACAAGTGAGCAAGATGATGGTGTGATGCTTGTTTTACCTGCTGATCATGCGATCGGCGATATCCCTGCATATCATCTTGCTGTGAGCCAAGCCTATCAATTTGCACTACAGGATAAACTGGTTACTTTTGGAATTAAACCGAGTTCGCCAGAAACTGGTTTCGGCTATATTAAAGTAGGAGATGAGTTAATACCACACTGTTTTGCACTTAGTGAATTTGTTGAAAAACCCAATATAGAAAATGCCGAAAAATATATTCAATCAGGTCATTATGTTTGGAATAGTGGAATGTTCATGATGAAAGCGAGTGTTTGGTTACAACACATTAATACGTTTTCTCCAAATATCCTTTCTTCTTGTGAAAATGCTGTTCGAGCAGCACAAGCTGATAATGACTTTTGTCGTGTAGACCCCGAATTATTTCAACAGTGTGAATCAGATTCTATTGATTATGCCGTAATGGAAAAAATATCTGAACAGGATAAAGCCAATCAATCGTCAATAGCGGTTGTTGTTACATTGGATGCGGCTTGGACTGACTTGGGATCGTGGTCATCGTTGTGGCAAGTAGGGAAAAAAGATAGTAATGGTAATGTTATAACAGGAGATGTATTTGCTGAAAACACTAAAAACTCCTATATTTATAGTAATAAGAAATTAGTTGCGGCGTTAGGACTTGAGGATATTATAATAGTTGAAACTTCTGATGCGGTGTTAGTCGCACATAAGGATTATGCCCAAGATGTTAAAAATATAGTGTCCTGGTTAAAGCAACAAAATAGAAATGAACAAGTTAACCATCAAAAAGTTTTTCGACCTTGGGGTTGTTACGAAAGTATCGATGTTGGTCAACGTTTTCAAGTGAAACGAATTACAGTGAATAAAGGCGCTACATTATCATTACAATTACACCACCATCGGGCTGAGCATTGGATAGTGGTGAAGGGAACTGCTACAGTTATTCGAGGTGATGAAGAGTTTTTAGTAACAGAGAATCAATCAACCTATATTCCATTAGGGGTGAAACATCGACTTGAAAATAAAGGCTCTATTCCACTGGAAATGATTGAAGTTCAGTCAGGAAGTTACCTTGGTGAAGACGATATTGTTCGTTTTGATGATCGTTACGGTCGAGTTAAAATAAAAAAATAAAAAATATTTATACTGGAGATTGATTATGAACGAGCTGGATAACAATACCAGTAATACTTTACTTGGAAATAATACATCTTGGTATTTGGTTTACACCAAGCCACGAGGTGAATCAACGGCTGCTGTCAATTTATCACGACAGAATTACCATACTTATTTACCGTTAATTAAAAAAACACGTATTAAAAATGCACAAGCTAAAAAAATTATTGAACCTTTATTTCCGCGCTATATATTCATTGAATTAAATATCGAAACAGATAATTGGTCGCCAATTCGTTCAACTTTGGGCGTATCAAGTATCGTTAATTTTGGATTTACACCTGCAAAAGTCCCTGATTCATTAATTGCGGTATTAAAAGAAAATGAGAATTCTGATGGTATTTATGAGTTTATAGAAAAGAAATTAGTTAAAGGCCAGTCGGTTGAAATTTTGTCGGGGCCAATGATGGGGTACTCTGGTATTTTTAATAGTTACTCCACAAAAAATAGGGTAACTATTTTATTAAATTTATTGGGAAAAGAAACGTCGGTACAACTCTCAAGCGGTCATGTACAAACTCAAGATTATTCTATAAGTGTGTAATAACATTAGATTAAATTTAAAATTACTTTGTTAATGTAATATTTCATTGTTATACTCTATTATTTAACAATAATTTAAGTTTAATGGAACAGTGCTAAAATGGTTAAAAATTCGTAAGTTGAATTATTTAATAGTTTTATAATTATAAAATATAATAGGTCGAGCCAGTGCAAGACATACAACGAATTTTACAAAAATACATCAAACATCAGTGGAGTGCAGCACTTCACGATATTTTAGTTATTCCAATAGCATGGTTACTTGCTTATTGGATTCGATTTAATTTTGGTGTCGTTCCAAGTGGCATGGTTGAACAAGCATTGCACTCATTACTATTTATAATTCCCACTCAAATTTTTTCATATTGGTATTTTGGTTTATATCGAGGTGTTTGGCGTTATGCCTCAATACCCGATTTAATTCGAATTCTGAAAGCAACTTGCGTCGGTGTTAGTTTATCTATCATCCTGTTGTATGCTGTTTCTAATTTATCAACTATTCCCAGAACCATTCCTATTTTGTATGGTGTCTTTTTGATTTCGATGTTAGGAGGATCACGTTTTGCTTATCGCTGGATTCGTGATCGTGATATTTATCAAATCACGGGGAAACGTGTACTTATTATTGGTGCGGGGAGGGCGGGAGAAATCTTAGCAAGAGAAATTCGACAAGATACCAATCACCTCCATTACCCTGTTGCTTTTGTTGATGATGATAAGAATAAACGCAATCGTGAAATACATGGCGTTCGAGTAGTTGGTGGAATATCCGATATCGTTAGTGTTATTCAAAAATATGCTATTCAAGCAATATTTATCGCATTACCATCAGCAAATAATAAACAAGTACAAGCTATTTTTGACGTTTGTGAAACAACTCAATTGCCAATTCGTATTTTACCTAAATTTGATGATATCACATTAGATAAAGTTGGTATTCAATCTCTACGTGAAGTCTCTATTGATGATTTACTCGGACGTGATCCAGTTTCATTAAATTGGGATTATATTGCTAACTCATTAAGTAATAAAACGATATTGGTTAGTGGTGGTGGTGGTTCGATTGGATCGGAATTGTGTCGACAGTTATGTCAGTTATCCCCTCAAAATTTGATTATATTTGAACAATCTGAATTTAATTTATATGAAATTGAACGTGAATTAAATGGGAGAAGTCATTCTGTCAATATAATACCGTATTTAGGTGATGTAGCTGCAGTAAAATCATTAGATGAATGTTTTTCAAAGTACAAGCCTGATATTGTTTTTCATGCGGCGGCATACAAGCACGTCCCCATGTTACAAACCAATATTCGGGAAGGTTTTAACAATAATGTCATTGGATCCAATAACATCGTTAAAATGGCGGATAAGTATCAATGTGAAACGTTTGTTTTGGTTTCAACCGATAAAGCGGTTAATCCGACCAATTTTATGGGCGTTACCAAGCGTATATCAGAACAGTGTTGTCAATTGATGAGCAAATCGTCTAAAACAAAATTTATTACGATTCGTTTTGGTAATGTTTTGGGTTCTGCAGGTAGTGTTATTCCGTTATTTAAGGAGCAAATTAAAAAAGGCGGTCCCATAACTGTTACCGATAAAAACATCGTGCGCTATTTTATGACAATTAAAGAAGCCTGCCAATTAATAATGCAATCAGCCGTAATTGGTAGTGGTGGCGAGATATTTGTACTTGATATGGGTAAACCGGTATTGATTCAAAGTTTAGCCGAAAAAATGATACGTTTATCGGGTAAAGTGCCTTTTGTTGATATTGATATTGAATATACAGGCTTACGCCCTGGTGAAAAATTGTATGAAGAACTCTTTTATAAAGAAGAAAAATTAAAAGATACCGGTTTTGATAAAATTCAACTAGCAAATACCTCATCATTGGATTTAAAGCACTTCGAATTGTTATTGTCTAATATTATTGCTGCGTGTGAAAATTATGATGAATTAAAATTAGTGGATTTAGTCAAACCTATCTATTTATCAGATAATACCACTAAGATGGGCTCAATTAAGAGCAATATTATTCCAATTAAGCAAAATTACTAATTCCCTTCCACTACAATTTCGAATAAAATAGTGCGGTTTTCTATAGTGTATAGAATAGTGAGATTTTATTTTGGATATTAGTATTTTTAAGCAATTATTATTAACTTGCAGGCCAAAACAGTGGGTTAAAAATGTATTGTTATTTATACCATTAGTGTTAGCACACAAAACTCAAGAAATTACACTTTGGGTTGATTCTTTTTACGCGTTTGTAGCATTCACTTTTGTGGCATCTTCAATTTATATCGTGAATGACTTGTCCGATGTAGAAGTTGATAGACTACATCCAACAAAACGAAATCGACCAATTGCTGCAGGTAAAATCACAAGTTTACAAGCAAAGTTTTTGGTGGTGCTGTTATTAATATTGTCAGCATTATTAGTGATTAATCTCCCTGTTAACTTCCAAATTGCCATTGTTATATATTTAGTTGTTACGAACATTTACACCTTCAAATTTAAATCTATCGCATTACTCGATGTGATTACCTTATCTTGTTTGTATACCTTAAGGATTATATCGGGGACATTTGCTATTGAAGTGGAGTTGTCGTATTGGTTGATATCATTTTCTATATTTTTCTTTTTGAGCTTAGCTTTTGTTAAACGTTTTGTTGAATTAAGTAATTTATTAGAAACAGGTGTTACTAAAATTCCTGGTCGAGATTACAGTGTTGTTGATATTGATAATGTCCGTTCATTTGGTGTAACCAGTGGTTATTTATCTATTCTCGTTTTTGCGTTATACATCAATGATGATACTTTAATTAAGTTATACAGTGCTCCGTATTGGTTGTGGGGTATAAGCTTATTATTATTGTATTGGATTAGTCGAATATGGTTTATAGCCAATAAAGAGTTGAAGTCAGATGATCCAGTATTATTTGCGATACAAGATAAAACAAGTTATATAGTCTTTATGCTTTGCTTATTTTGTTTTTTTATGGCTATTTAGATCTATTTATAAGTAAAGATTCAGTCACTGTATGAACTACAAACAATTTTAGGATAGTCAAGTGTATTGCTCCTGGGGATTTCCATTTGAAACGCATAAAAATATTGTGACTCATGACTGGGTACATGAGTCACTTGATTTTTCTGAACCACAATTTTATTTACCGTTTGGATGTGGTCGCAGTTACGGTGATGTATGCTTAAATGATTCGAATAATTTAATTTCTACTAAACAACTTAATCACTTTATTCGATTTGATCGTAATACCGGTATTTTATGTGTTGAAGCTGGTGTGACGCTTGACACTGTTTTGAAGGTTATTGTTCCCGAAGGATGGTTTGTACCTGTAACACCGGGAACACGTTTTGTAACTCTTGGAGGGATGTTGGCGAATGATGTGCATGGAAAAAATCATCATAATGCAGGTACCATCGGTTGTCATATCACACAGTTTGAATTGTATCGATCAAATGGAGAACGTTATTTATGTTCACCGACAAACAACGAATCTTTGTTTAAAGCAACTATCGGCGGACTAGGACTCACAGGTTTAATTACATGGGTTGAAATTAAATTAATCAAAATATCAAATGATTTAATTTCAACTAGTGCAGTAAAAATTGAAAATTTAAAACATTATTTTGAGTTGGAATATGAGAATGAGTCTGAATATTCTGTTGCCTGGATTGATACAGTCGCTAGTGCTGAACAACTAGGGCGAGGAGTGTTTTTTATTGGTGAACATGATCGCTCAAATTATTTAAATGATAGTAATAACCTACAAAAGCATCATTTTAAAAAGCCACTATCGGTTCCATTTAACATGCCTAATAAAACTTTAAATAAGTACACTGTAAAGTTATTTAACGCTATGTACATTCGTAAAGCAATTTCAAATAATAAAGCGAATACTCAGTCCCGAAATGAGCTAAGTCATTACGAAAAATATTTTTATCCACTTGACAATGTACTGCACTGGAACAGAATTTATGGCAAAACGGGTCTTTACCAGCATCAGTGTGTTGTTCCTGAACGTGATGCATATGACAGCTTAACTGAAATGCTAAAGCTTGTTTCTAAGCAAAATAATGCATCTTTTTTATCAGTGCTTAAAAAATTCGGAAATATTCAGTCTCCTGGCTTATTATCATTTCCTCGACCCGGTTACACCTTGGCGATGGACTTTTCCCGCAGCGGCAAGGAAACTGCTAAAATGCTAGAAAATTTAAATGATATTGTTAGCTCAGTTGGTGGTGCAATTTACCCAGCAAAAGACGCGGTCATGTCTAAAAGTGTGTTTGAACAATCATTTTCAAAAATTAACGAATTTGTTAAGTATATTGACCCTAAATTTTCATCAAGTTTTTGGCGAAGGTTAAACAATTAGAGTGGTAGGTAAATGAACATAGTTATTCTTGGCGCAACCTCGGCAATAGCACAAAGTGTTGCGCGGCGATACATTGCAAATGATGTGAGCTTTATTTTAGTGGCCAGAAATTCTGAAAAATTAGCCGTTGTGAAACAAGAGCTTATTTCGATTGGTGCTAAAAGCGTTGAGAGTTATATTCTTGACTTTGATAATATTGATAAACAAAAAGAATTTGTACAATTTCTAGAGTCTAAAAATTATGTTATTGATTTGTTTTTTGTTGCTTATGGGGTATTGCATGAACAACCTGAGTGCGAGAAAAATGTAATAAAGGCGGCGGAGCTAATTTATTCTAATTACAATAGTGTGGTGTTAATGCTCACGATGGTAAGTATGTTATTAGAAAAAAATAAAAAAGGATGTATAGCAGTAATTACCTCGGTAGCTGGAGATAGAGGTCGAAAAAGTAACTTTATCTATGGTTCGGCTAAAGCAGGTGTGACCACTTTTTTAGAAGGTTTACGGTATAAATTATATGATACTGGAATCACTGTCGTCACATTAAAGCCTGGTTTTATTGATACCCCAATGACAAGAAATTGTAAAAAGGGCTTGCTATGGGTTTCTTCTGATGTTGCCGCAAAATATATAGTAAAAGCAATTAAAAATAAAAAGTCGATTGCTTATATTCCACCATTTTGGTTTTGGATTATGTTGATAATCCGAATTATTCCTAGCTTCATTTTTAGAAAATTAAATTTTTAAGATAAAACAGTATATGATAAATAATAAAGAAATTAAAATATTACTTCCCGGTGGCGCAGGATTAGTTGGTCAAAATTTAGTAGTTCAACTTAAAAGTCAAGGATATTCAAATATCACGGTTGTGGATAAACACAGTCATAATTTAAATATTTTAAAACAATTACATCCTGACATTATTTGTATCGACGATGATCTTGCTAAGCCAGGCACTTGGATGAAATGTTGTAAAAATAGTGAGGTAATTGTGATGTTACAAGCTCAAATTGGAGCAAAAACCTCAGCTCCTTTTATAGAAAATAATATAAATTCGACACGTTATGTTTTGGATGCTGCTAAGCAGTACACCATTCCTTATATTGTCCATATAAGCTCGTCGGTGGTTGAATCAGTGGCCGATGACGATTATACCAAAACTAAAAAAGATCAAGAAGACATGGTAGCAGCGTCTGATATTAATCACTGTGTGTTACGACCAACATTGATGTTTGGTTGGTTTGATAGAAAGCATCTTGGTTGGTTATCACGGTTTATGAAGCGAGTACCGATATTTCCAATACCGGGACATGGTAAGTACATGCGTCAACCATTATATGTGAAGGATTTTTGTAATATTATAATTCGTTGTATTGAAATGCAACCACAACAGAAAACCTATAATATTACCGGTAATCAACATGTGGATTATATTGATATTATTCGTGCGATTAAAAAAACTCAAGATTTGAAAACAGTCATAGTAAAAATTCCCTATTCTTTATTTTGGATACTACTTAAAATTTATGCGATATTTTCAAGTAATCCACCATTTACTACAGATCAACTTGAAGCATTAATGGCAAAAGATGAGTTTGAAGTTATCCCGTGGTGGGATATATTTAATATTACGGCCACTGGCTTTGACGAAGCTATTCATGAAACTTTTTGTGATGAGCAATACTCAAAAATTATTTTGGAATTTTAAATGACTAAAACTGCAGTGATTGGGGCTGGACCAATGGGGCTTGCCTGTGCTTATCAATTATTAAAAGATGGTCATGAAGTTGATATTTATGAGTCAGGTGATTGCATTGGCGGAATGTCGGCGCACTTTGATTTTAATGGTCTTAGTATTGAACGATTTTATCATTTTGTGTGTAAAGAAGATTATGCTCTTTTTGAATTATTAGATGAACTTGGTATTAAAGAAAAACTTCAGTGGCGATCCACTTTGATGGGGTATTTTTTTCAAGGTGAACTTTTTAAGTGGGGAAATCCTATTGCATTGCTCACGTTTCCCAAGTTGAGTATCATTAATCGTTTGCGTTATGGTTTTCATATGTTTGTATCTAGTAAAATGAAAAATGGTGATAAAATAGATTTAGACGATGCGGTTAGCTGGATTAAACGTTGGCAAGGAAATACGACTTATAATGTTATGTGGTCAAAATTATTTGAATTAAAATTTTATCATTTTACACCAAATTTATCTGCATCTTGGATTTGGGCTAGAATTCGACGGGTAGGTCGCTCGCGTAAAAATTTAATGCAAGAAGAAATGGGACATTTGCTCGGTGGTTCAAATACATTATTAGTTGCCTTGCAAAAGGCGATAGAAACGATGGGTGGCAAGATTCATTTGAATTCTGTGGTGTCAGAAATTAAAACAGAGAATAGTAGTGTTTCAGGATTATTAGTTAATGGTAATAAAATACCGTATCAAAAAGTTTTTTCAACGATTCCTCTACCTTTTATTCCTAAATTATTACCTACTTTACCTAAATCTATTTTAAAACAGTATGAATGCTTGAATAATATTGGTGTTGTATGTTTGATTTTTAAATTAAAACAAAAAGTAACTAATAATTTTTGGTTAAATATTAATTCTGATGGTATTGATATCCCTGGTATTATTGAATACAGTAATTTATATTCAAACCCGTCGGAGACATCTCCACCAGAACATATTGTTTATGTACCATTTTACATGCCTCAAAATAATGAAAAATATAATAATACCGATGACGAGTTTATAGCTGAATCTAAACGTTATTTATTTTCAATCAATGTAAACTTATCGGATAGTGATGTCATTGATGTCACAGTATCACGTTATGGCTTTGCGCAGCCAATTTGTGAACCTGGGTTCATGAAAACATTACCACCAATAAAATCAAAGATTAAAGGCTTGTTTATTGCTGATACATCGCATTATTACCCAGAAGATCGTTCTATTACTGAGAGTGTGTCATTAGGACGTAAAATGGCCCTGTTATAAAATAGGGTAAAATAAATTTATGTTTAGAGCCTTTATAACAAATCCAGAATTTATTCGTTTTGTAGTGGTTGGTGGTTTTGCGGCATTGGTTAATTTTATTAGTCGTATACTATTAAATACAGTTTACAATTTTAGAATATCGGTGATCATTGCTTACATTGTTGGTATGCTGACGGCTTACATATTAACTAAAATTTTTGTATTTGCTCCAAGTGGAAAGCATCCACTAAAAGAGTTTAGTTATTTTACGATAGTTAATGGCGTCGCGATTGTTCAAGTTTGGCTAATCAGTGTAGGTTTAGCTGAATATTTGTTCCCGAATGTTAACTTTCATTTTTACTCATATGAAATAGCACATTTTATTGGTATTAGTGTTCCGGTAATAACGAGTTACTATGGGCACAAGTATTTTTCTTTTAAACAGCAAATTAAGAAATGATTTATATCAATCTTTAATTGACGTTTATTTACTTAACTACTTTACACTATAATTATTATGACAAAAATTAAAACTGCCGTATTTCCTGTTGCTGGAATGGGAACCCGCTTTTTACCTGCAACAAAAGCCAACCCAAAAGAGATGCTACCAATTGTTGACAAGCCATTGATTCAATATGCCGTTGAAGAAGCTGTAGCTGCAGGTATGACTCAAATGGTGTTTATTACGGGTCGTAATAAACGCTCAATACCTGATCATTTTGATAAAGCATATGAATTAGAGTCTGAACTTGAGTTTAAAGGTAAAACCAAGTTATTAAATTTAGTGCGTACAATTATTCCTAAAAATGTTACTTGCATTTACATTCGTCAGTCAGAACCTCTTGGCTTAGGTCATGCTGTTTTGTGTGCATCTCCGGTTGTTGGAAATGAGCCATTTGCGGTGATTTTGGCTGATGATCTCATTAATAATCAACAACACTCTTGTATGCAACAATTAGTTGATATTTTTGATAAACAACAGCATAGCGTGTTAGCCGTTGAAGAGGTTCCTAAAGAAGATACACAAAAATACGGTGTCATAAAGCCAAATAAAGAAAAAAGTTTAATGGCTGGCTTGTATGAACTTGACGGTATTGTTGAAAAACCTCTACCTAAAGATGCACCATCAAATTTAAGTGTGGTTGGACGTTATATTTTAACACCAAAAATATTTGAGTTATTAACAGAAACTCAAAAAGGCGCAGGTGGCGAAATTCAGTTGACTGATGCCATAGAGCAGCTACTACAACACGAAGTTGTTAATGCTTATCAGTTTGATGGTAAACGATATGATTGTGGTAGTAAGTTAGGGTACCTTGAAGCAACGGTTGAATATGCATTGCAACATCCTGAATTAGCGGGTGATTTTCGAGATTATATTGAAAGTAGATTTTGTAAAAGTTAATTAAATACTGAATTGAGTATTTACCTTTACAGTTTAATATTTTTTTAGCTGTGAATCAGCTTAATAAGAAATTTGGCTCCCCAGCCCGGGCTCGAACCAGGGACCCAATGATTAACAGTCATTTGCTCTACCAACTGAGCTACTGGGGAATAGGTCGCACATACTACTGATGTGAGGGGGTATGGTCAACATAAATAATAAGTTTTTTTCATTATAATTATAAAAATTTGAAATAGTTAACATGCATCACTATTCATGAATATGGGACCTGGATTTACTTTCAAATAGGTGCGCCCAGTTCGAGACAAAATAAGATCTTTATGATACTGCTCATCATTGAGGCAAAAGCGAAATGTGCCGTTACTATAATCAGCAGCACCAGAAGGTCTGTAAACGATTTTATTTTTGCTGTTAAATGACTTGAATATAATTTTTACATTGCTGCCTAACGCTTGTTGGACCTTCAATAGCGGTTCTTTTGGGTTACGTTGTTTATCATTTTTAATCTCATCGACAAAAATAATCCAACCATTTTGCCAGCCCTTTTCAGTGCTGCATTTAACACCATCAGAGCTTTTACAGATAACAACATCTTTTAAACGTTTAATTGACTCATTACGTGAATATGCGAAGTCAGAGACTAAAGCATTTATAATGACCGCATTTTGGTTTAATTTGTAAAGTGATTTAACTTCTGGAAGGGCAACAGATAGAACTATCGAACTAATCGCTAATGTGACTAGTAATTCGATTAAGGTCAGGCCAAGACAGCCAGTTTGTGATGTTTTACGTAAATTTAATGTATTTTTAAATGAGACATCCATGTCACCCCCCCACATCCATGTGCGATTACTTTATACAAAATAATGCTAATAAGATAGCTTTATTGTGTAGGATATCGTTGTTTGAGCGTGTAAGGATATTCTTACGTCAATTGTAACTTATTGGTAAAGCTCAACTTTGCAAGCACCGAAGTATATTAATGAGTGTTAATATTTAAGTTTTGCCATTTATGCTAGTTTTAAACAGTCGGTTACATTGAGTGAGACTCTAATTCAGACGGGTCAAAGATCCACATCCTAGATTTAATCAAATATTTATAAACTCGCAATTCTGCTGATTGCGGTATTGAGATTGTCCATACTGGTGGCATACGATAATCGTAAATAACCAGGTAGTCCAAAAGCACTACCTGGTACCGTTGCAACACCAACTGAGTTTAAAATATACTCAGCTAACTCAATGTCATTATTTATATTTTCTAAACGATTTATTAATCCTGAAACTGATGGAAAAGCATAAAAAGTACCCGATGACGATAGGCAGGAAATACCGTCGATATTATTTAACATGGGGATCACTTTATCGTGTCGCTCTTTAAATGCTGAGAGCATTGTTGATATACACGATTGATCTCCGGTTAAAGCTGCATGTGCTGCAACTTGCGAGATTGAACTCGGATTAGAGGTGCTTTGTGACTGAATTTTTTTCATTGCTTTGATTATTTCAACTGGACCTGCAGCATAACCAATTCTCCATCCCGTCATAGAATATGCTTTAGATACACCATTTAACACGATGGTTCTATTGTATAAATCAGGTTCAATCGTCAATATATTCTTGAATGACTCATCTTGCCATAAAATGTGTTCATACATGTCATCGGTTACAATTATTATATTGGGGTGTTTCTTTAAAACCACCGATAGTTCGGTAAGTTCCTGATGAGAGTAGCTCATCCCTGTCGGATTTGAGGGACTATTGATTACAAACATGCGTGTTTTAGCGGTGATGGCACTCTCAAGCTGCTCGGCCGTTATTTTAAAGTTCTGAGTGATGTCTGCGGCAATAAATTTAGGGGTACCATCAGCGAGTAAAACCATATCTGGGTAGGATACCCAAAAAGGTGACGGGATTATAACTTCATCACCATTATTAAGTGTTGCTTGACACAAGTTGAAGAAACTTTGCTTGCCACCACAGGAGACTAAAATTTGATCCAAATTGTACTGAAGTTGATTATCGCGTTGAAACTTGTCTATGATGGCTTGCTTCAATTCAGGTGTGCCATCAACGGCGGTGTACTTTGTAAAGCCATCATTGATAGCTAAAATAGCTGCCTGTTTAATATGTTCAGGGGTATCAAAATCAGGTTCACCGGCACCTAGGCCAATGACATCGTTACCAGCAGCTCGAAGTTCGTTTGCTCGACTAGTAATTGCTAAGGTAGCCGATGTTTTAATCCGTTGAACGCGGTGTGAAAGCTCAAAATCCAATTAAAATACTCCATTTCTTAATTTATTGTTATATTAACCCAAGCAGCTCATGTTTTTAGTACAGGTATTAATTACACCACAAAATTTCACAACATAAAATATAACCAATAGAGTATACAAAAAAACACGTTATTCTAAAAACGATGAATTCTTATGCTTAAAATGAGTTACTTTGATTAGAAACTCATCTGAATAAGGTTGATTAAACGAGTCATTTCCTAAATAGTTTTTAAACACGACTCAATTAGATATTATATAATAATATTTCATCTTTAGTGGCGAAAAATTCGAATCTAGCTGAGAACATCGAAATTCCCGTAGATCATCAGTTTTTTAGAATCTGGGTTTGTGGGATCAAAATAACGAGACGACCATGACATCCCCAAGAACCAAGCCATTTGAGCTCAAGTCAGAATTTAAACCAGCTGGTGATCAGCCTACGGCAATCAAACAATTGGTTGAAGGTTTGGACAATGGTGAGGCTGGAATGACCTTATTAGGTGTAACAGGCTCGGGCAAGACATTTACAATAGCTAACGTCATTCAAACAGTGCAGCGGCCAACATTAATTTTAGCGCCGAATAAAACCTTGGCGGCGCAACTTTACGGCGAAATGTGTCAATTTTTCCCTAATAATGCTGTTGAGTATTTCGTATCTTATTACGACTATTACCAACCTGAAGCCTACGTTCCGGCAACAGACACTTTCATCGATAAAGATGCTGCTATTAATGAACACATTGAACAAATGCGTTTATCCGCTACTAAGGCATTATTAGAACGAAAAGATACCATCATTGTTGCATCTGTATCAGCAATTTATGGTTTAGGTGATCCGGATTTATATTTAAAAATGTTATTGCACTTGGTAAAAGGTGAGCAAACGGATCGAAATAACATTCTTCAACGATTAACGGCATTACAATATAAACGAAATGATATGGAATTACGCCGAGGTACTTTTCGGGTTCGCGGTGAAGTCATTGATATTTTTCCTGCCGATTCTGATAAAGAAGCTGTTCGAGTCGAACTATTTGATGATGAAATTGAAACGATATCAAATTTTGATCCGCTAACGGGGGAAGTAATTAGAAAACTACCGCGGGTAACAATATATCCAAAAACACACTATGTGACCCCCAGAAGTACTTTAATAGATGCCGTTGAGAAAATTAAGGTTGAGCTTAAATCTCGACTTAAAGAATTTTACGATACTAATAAATTAGTTGAAGCCCAACGCTTATCTGAACGTACCCACTTTGATATAGAAATGATTATGGAGCTTGGTTATTGCTCCGGTATCGAAAACTACTCCCGTTACTTATCAGGCCGAAATCCTGGCGATCCTCCGCCCACTTTTTTCGATTATTTGCCAGATGATGCTTTATTAGTCATTGATGAGTCTCATGTCACAATTCCGCAGCTAGGTGCTATGTATAAAGGCGATCGTTCACGTAAAACAAATTTAGTGGATTATGGTTTTCGTTTACCATCGGCATTAGATAACCGTCCTTTACAGTTTGAAGAGTTTGAAAAATTAGCACCTCAGGCAATTTATGTATCGGCAACACCGAGCACTTATGAAGAACAGCATTCAGGTTGTGTTGTTGAGCAAGTTGTTCGCCCTACTGGTTTACTAGACCCACTCATTGAAGTTCGCCCCGCAGGAACTCAAGTAGATGATTTATTATCGGAAATTAATAAGCGAGCGAAGCTACATGAACGCGTTCTGGTAACAACATTAACAAAACGTATGTCAGAGGATTTAACGGATTATTTAAATGAACATGGTGTTAAAGTGCGTTATATGCACTCGGACATAGACACCTTAGAACGAATGGAAATCCTTCGAGACCTGAGATTAGGAAAATTTGATGTGTTGATCGGGATTAATCTACTGCGTGAAGGACTCGATATTCCTGAAGTGACTTTGGTTGCTATATTAGATGCTGATAAAGAGGGATTTTTACGGTCGGAGCGCTCATTAATACAAACAATTGGTAGAACGGCACGAAATTCTAAAGGTTTAGCAATACTTTACGCTGATAAAGTTACTGGCTCAATGGAGCGGGCCATGACTGAAACTGAACGACGGCGAAAAAAACAACAGGTATTTAATAAGAAAAATGGCATAAAACCAACAACAATTATAAAGGCGGTAGCCGATGTCCTTGAAGGTGCTTACTCCGGTTATTTAGAATCTGTGCTTGAACGGGTACAAATTGCTGAAACTGGGATTGATTATAAACACATGACTCCAGCTAAAATGGAAAAACACATTTTAAAATTAGAGAAAAAAATGTATCAACATGCGCAAGATTTGGAGTTTGAGTTAGCAGC
>CAYQUC010000005.1:0-34395 GCA_964420605.1 uncultured Thioalkalispiraceae bacterium
TTACTTTTTCTAACGATGCCTTAGTGGTATTCTTTTTAAGTGACTCAGTAGTAAGACGTTTCACGCTTATTACGGTATAATCTACTCCTTGATTATTTCCAACATTAATTCTAGAAATAGATACAATAA
Source organism: uncultured Thioalkalispiraceae bacterium (assembly GCA_964420605.1). Lineage (GTDB taxonomy): Bacteria > Pseudomonadota > Gammaproteobacteria > UBA6429 > Thiohalophilaceae > CAYQUC01. The sequence goes on from CAYQUC010000005.1 coordinate 130, forward strand.
TGTAACCTCATAAAAATATTCTGATATGAAACATATAATAAAAATCATTGCTATATTTATTGTGATTTTCAGCCTTATTTTTTTACTTATTAAATTCACAGGCGTATTGACTCTGACTCAAATTGAAGGCTGGCTGATTCAAGCTAAAGCGTTATCCCCGTTTTATGTGGGTCTTATAATTGCTTTATTGCTCTTTGCTGATTTGTTTATTACTGTCCCAACCTTAACGGTAATCAGTTTATCAGGATACTTTCTCGGACATAGTTATGGTGCGTTAGCTGCGTTTATCGGTATCATGTCTGCAGGAATAACTGGATATGTTTTAAGTCGATACTTTGGCGATGCCATGCTTGGTATTTTTGTAAAAAACGAAATGGAACGTAATGAAGTTATTACTAGTTTTCAACAACACGGTTTTGTGATGATATTATTAGCGAGAGCTTTACCGATGTTGCCCGAGACAACAGCATGTCTTTCTGGCATGACACGAATGTCATTTAATAAATTTTTGGTGGCTTGGATGATCAGCTCGGTGCCTTATATACTTGTTGCTTCCTATGCGGGTTCCATTAGTTCAATTAACGATCCCACGCCGGCTATCTTCACTGCTATTGGTCTTTCTATTTTATTATGGGGTTGCTGGTTGTTTTATTATCGAAAAATTAAAATAACCAAATAAAATAATTACTTAGCTGCTTTTACAAAAAAAATCCAGAATAGACCGTTGCATTTCAGGTACCAGCCATCATGCCATCAACTGTTTTACGCCATTGTTTATAATGCTGTGTTTCTTTGTGTAGTCTAATATCATCTTTAGATTTACATGCTTCATACAACACAAATTGGCACGGATCCTCTTCGAGTTGTATAACATCAAACCGAACGTTTCCAGCTTATTTTACTGAACCCAAATGATTTAATTCTGTTGCTATTATAAAAGCGTCAATATTTTCTTTTTTTACATGAACTTTAACAATTGTAACTGCCACCATTTACCTCTTAAATTTAGATATCGATTACTGGTATACAAACTTCACACGCTTACCAACTTGACACAGTAACTCATAGGCTATGGTATTTGAATAGTTAGCAATTTCTTCAATTGCTAAATCTGAACCCCATAAAGTAACCGTTGCACCTATTTCAACATTATCTATCAGACGTAGATCAATACAAATCATATCCATAGACACTCGGCCAACAATAGTTGTTTTAACGCCATTAACAAGCACGGGTGTTCCTGTTGCAGCATGACGAGGATAACCATCACCATAGCCAATGCTGACCACACCAATATTCATATCTTCAGGACAACTCCAATTCCCTGCATAACCAATGCTATCACCTTGTTTATGAAAATTAATGGCAATTAACCGCGACTCTAAGGTCATCACGGTTTGTAATTGTTGTTGTACTTTATAATTCTTACTAAACGGTGATACGCCATAAAGCATAATTCCAGCACGAACCCAGTCATAATGAGACTCTTGCCAGGCGAGCAAGCCCGCAGAATTGGCAATTGATTTTTTGTAATTATGAGATTTTACAAGTTGATTAAATAAAGTTAGTTGCTGTGCTGTTTTCTGATCCGTTGGATCATCTGCATTTGCAAAATGGCTCATTAAAATAATATTGAAATTATTTTTTAAAATTTTTTCTAATCGATTTAATGGCTTTATGAAGTTATCGCTAGAAAATCCTAAACGACCCATGCCTGTATCAATCTTAAACCAAAAATTAATTTCTGAAGAAAAGTGTAGACTATTGGTGTTATCCAAAATATCCAGTTGCGAACTAGAATGGATCACGGCTTGTAAATTGTATTGTTGAAATAGCGACAATTCATCTTGAGTTAAAAAACCTTGTAAGACGATTATGGGCTTATCCGGATGATTTTTTCGAACTGTAATGGCTTCGTCAATGGTTGCCACCGCAAACACATCAGCAGCGACTAATGATTTTGCAGTTTCGGTAATACCATGCCCATAACCATTGGATTTAATAACGGCTATGACTTTACTATGTGAGGCGATTTTTTTTGCTAGAGATAAGTTATGTTGCAGTGCGGCACAATTAATTAATGCTCGCGAGCTCCAACTCATGCATAACCTTCATCATAAGAGGTATCATGAATGTAATTTTCAAAACGGGTGAATTGTCCAAGGAATGTTAATCGCACAGTTCCAATTGGGCCATTTCGTTGCTTGCCAATAATAATCTCGGCGGTGCCTTTATCGGGGGTGTCTTCATTGTACACTTCGTCGCGATAAATAAAGACGATTAAATCAGCATCTTGTTCAATAGCACCCGACTCCCGTAAGTCAGACATCACCGGACGTTTATTAGGGCGTTGCTCAAGACTTCGGTTTAACTGTGATAATGCAACTACAGGAACTTCAAGCTCTTTAGCTAGGCCCTTTAACATTCGCGAGATCTCAGATATTTCTGTAGCTCTATTTTCACTGCTGCCTGCAACCTGCATCAATTGTAAATAATCAATCACAATCAAATCTAATGCGCCGTATTCACGTTTTATACGCCTAGCACGTGAACGTAGCTCGGTTGGAGTTAATGAGGGAGTATCATCAATAATAATTTGAGATTCATTTAAAATTCCAACAGCCGATGACAAACGTGGCCAATCATCATCGAGTAGCTTACCGGTTCTCATACGATGCGCATCAATTCTGCCTAAGGATGATATCATCCGCATAGTTAACTGCTCACCCGGCATTTCCATACTGAAAATGGCGACTGTGGATTTATTGGCTATTGCGGCATGTTCAGCAATGTTCACCGCAAATGTGGTTTTTCCCATTGAAGGTCGACCTGCGATGATAACCAAATCTGATTTTTGTAAGCCTGATGTTAATTCATCAAAATCGGTGTAACCGGTTGGTGTTCCAGTAAAAGGATTATCTTGTTGGAATAAGGTATCAATTCTATTTAATGCACCGGTTAAAAGTTCTTTTATATTTTTATAACCTTTTTTACCACGTGAGTTTTGCTCCGTGATTTCAAAAACTAATTTTTCAGCTTGATCTAATAATTCATGCGCTTGACGGCCTTCAGGGTTGTAAGCCGAACTACCAATTTGAGTGGAAACACTAATGAGTTGCCGCATCACTGATCGTTCACGAACAATCTTGGCATAAGATTCAATGTTTGCTGCGGTCGGTGTGTTTTTGGCAAGTGAACCAATATAACTTAAACCACCGGCATTTTCTAACTCTGCGTTTTTATCCAACCATTCGGATAATGTAACAACATCAGCCGGATCATTTTCATTTGATAATGCGGCAATAGCTCGAAATATTAAACGATGATCACGCCGATAAAAATCTTCTTCAATTACCTTATCAGCTACTTTATCCCAGGTTGCATTATCTAACATTAAGCCACCTAGAACTGCTTGTTCGGCTTCTATTGACTGTGGTGGTAAATTGACGCTTTCACCTGAAATAGTGATGTTACTTGATGATTCTTGGTAAGCAAGCTCTTGCATTGTATAAGCCTTGAATGCCTTTATATTAAGTGTTATTTAAGCCGGCATGCATAGTTTGCATGGGATAATCAGGATAGCAAGGGTCGAAGTTAAAGCCTAGATCTTTTCGACAATTACGCAAAATATATATTTTGAATTAACTTGACAATTAACAAAATGGAGACACGATACATAAGCACTGGTCTTATGTATCGTTATTTTAGAACTTATTTAAATACTTATTCGTCTACTTCAACATTCACAGTAACCGTTATTGCAACATCACTGTGTAATAAAATATCAATGTTGTATTCACCGATTACTCGAATTGGACCTTCAGGCATGGTTACTTCACGTTTTTCAATAGCAACGCCTTTTTCAGTGATTATGCTAGCAATGTCACTTGGCGCAACAGAACCAAACAATTTACCTTCATCACCCGCTTTACTTTTGATTAAAATAACACCTAATGCTTGAATTTCTTCTAAACGTTTATTAGCTGCAGTTAACTTTGCATTTGCTGCTTTCTCTAACTCGGCACGTTGCGCTTCAAATTTTTCAAGATTCGCTTTAGTTGCCGCTACAGCTTTACCATAAGGCATTAAATAATTACGGCCATATCCAGCACGAACTGAAACTTTTTCGCCTAAATCGCCTAAATTTGTTACTTTTTCAAGAAGGATAACGTCCATCTTAAATTCCTCATTTTAGTGTTTATAAATACAAAATTTATAAACAATTCATCTTATATGTTTTTACTCTTAATCACCCAGATTCCACACCTGGTTTCGATTTTACTTAATCGTGTGAATCAGAATAAGGCAATAATGAAAGATATCTTGCGCGTTTAATCGCGGTTGATAGTTGACGTTGGTATTTCGCCTTCGTACCAGTAATTCTACTTGGTACTATCTTTCCACTTTCAGTGACATAGGCTTTCAAAGTTGTTAAGTCTTTGAAATCAATTTCTTTAATGCCTTCAGCCGTAAAACGACAATATTTTCTACGTTTAAAATAACGTGACATATCTTTATCCTCTATCTCGATTTATTGTTATCAAGAATTAATTGTTGATCAGTAGTTACGCTTCAGCTGCTGCTTCACCAGAATTGTTATCAGTGCTAGTAGCTTCAGGTGCTGGAGCAGGAACTGGTGCTTCAGGTGCTGCTGCTGTAGTTGTTTCGCTTGGTTTACTTGAACGTTCGGATCTATCTGATCGGTCTGATCTATCATGACGCTCTTCTTTTTCGTCTTTCTTAACTAGAAATGAAGGTTCGGTAATTGCTTCATTACGACGAATAACCATATGGCGGATAACGGCATCATTAAAGCGAAATGCGCCAACAATTTCATCCATAGTCTCTTGACTACATTCAATATTCAGCATCACATAATGTGCTTTATGGATTTTTTGGATAGGATAAGCTAATTGACGGCGGCCCCAATCTTCAAATCGGTGAATCTTACCATTTGCAGATTCGATTGTTGAACGATAACGTTCGACCATTCCTTCAACTTGTTCACTCTGATCAGGGTGGACCAGAAACACAATTTCGTAGTGTCGCATAATGCTCCTTACGGGTTTTGCCAATGTTATATGACAAGGAGTTAATTGGAATTTTCAATCCTTGCTGCCAAGGATAACCAATGATAATTAGTGACCGCAAATTATACGGACTATTTCAGAGTTTTACAAGATTGTTTAAACGGCTAGGAACTCAAATATGAAGAAAATACTATGGCAAATTTTGATAAAAATAGCTTTAATATTAAAGAATATTATACGACTTTACTTAAAACCCGCTGCCGAACCACTTCATACATACAAATTCCGGCTGCAACCGAGATATTCAAGCTAGAGACACTACCTGACATCGGCAAACTCATTAATGCATCACAATGTTCTCGCGTTAAGCGACGCAGGCCAGAGCCCTCTGCCCCCATCACAATTGCAACAGCACCTTTAAAGTCGGTATCAAATACGGATGAGTGCGCTTGTGAGTCTGTGCCAAACAGCCAGATTCCTGACTTTTTTAGCATTTCCATAGTACGAACTAAATTGGTAACTTGGTATAGTGGCAGTGATTCAACAGCTCCACTGGCTACTTTGCGCACAGTTGCTGTTAAAGTACACGATTTGTCTTTTGGAATTATGACACCGTGAACTCCCGCAGCATCGGCACTACGTAAACAAGCACCTAGGTTATGCGGATCTTGAATACCATCTAATATTAATAAAAAAGCCGGCTCAATGAGTTTGCTCAACATCGATTCAAGCGATTTTTCATTTAATGTGGTGGTCGCCCTGGATAACGCGACAAAACCTTGATGCTTGGCATTGCTGGTTTTTTCATCCAGTAGTTCGCGTTTTATTCGTTTAGCCGATAGCCCTGATTGTCTTGCTAAATCAACCACATCCTTGGCACGTTCATCATGGCGCGCGGCATCGACCCATAACTCAACGATCGTTTCAGGCTCATGCTTTAGTACCGATAAAATAGCATGATGGCCATAAATTATATTACCTTTATTTGTTTTCGACATGATTAAAACATTAAAACTTATTTGCGTTTACGATTTTTATTTCGTTTTTGTTTATTATTTTTTGGATTATTTTTCTTTTTATCTTTTAAGCGCGTCCGAGAATCTGGTAATTCATCTTTGTCGACTAACTCAAAATCAATTTGACGCTCAGCAAGATTAACTCGAACTACCCGTATCTGAACTTTATCGGCAAGGCGGAAAATACGGTTACTGTGTTCACCAATCATACGATGGTGTACTGAATCAAATTTGTAATAATCATTCCCAAGTGCCGTAACGTGCACTAATCCTTCAACAAAAATATCTTCTAACTCAACAAACAATCCAAAACCAGTAACCCCAGTTATAATACCGGTGAACTCTTCATCCACATGATCTTGCATGAACTCACATTTTAACCAGTCAACAACATCCCAGGATGCCTCGTCGGCTTTACGCTCAGCTGCAGAACATTGCATTCCAATTTCATGCATCTGTAAAGTGCTAAGATAATATTTTTCAGGTTTTTTACCTGCCACACTGTGTTTTATTGCTCGATGAACTAATAAGTCAGGATAACGACGAATCGGTGAGGTAAAATGGGCGTAATTATCAAATGCCAAACCAAAGTGACCAATATTTTTACTGTCATACACAGCTTGCGATAAACTACGCAACATCACCGTTTGTATTAAACGTTGATCCACTCGACCAGAAATTGAAGACAATAATTTTGCATAATCGGCTGGTTTCGGATCTGGGCCTCCAGTTAACTCTAAACCCAATTCTTTTAAAAACGAACGAACATCATTTAATTTATCTTTACCCGGTCCTTTATGATTACGATATAAAGCCGGTATTTTATGATTATTTAAAAATCCTGCAGCCGCAACATTAGCAGCCAACATACATTCTTCAATTAAACAATGCGCTTCATTACGGTACACAGGCACAATTTTTTCAATCTTACGATTGTCACCAAATTGTATTTTTGTTTCAGTGGTTTCAAAATCGATAGCTCCTCGTGACTGACGAGAGACTTTAAGTACTTTATACAAGTCAAATAAGTTATCTAAGTGCGGAATCATAGTTTGATGTTTTGCAATTAGCTCGGCATCTTTATCCACTAAAATTGCTGCAACATCAGTATACGTAAAACGACAATGAGAGCGCATTACCGCCTCATAAAATTTATAGTTTGTCATTTCACCATCACGATTAATGTTCATTTCACAAACCATACACAAACGATCAACATCGGGGTTTAATGAACAAAGACCATTTGATAGCACCTCAGGCAACATTGGAATAACACGCTCAGGAAAATACACCGACGTTCCGCGCTCTTGAGCTTCAGCATTCAAACCAGTGCCGGGTTTTACATAGGCTGACACATCGGCAATTGCAACGAGCAACTTCCAGCCATTGTTGCTTGTCTCGCAATAAACAGCATCATCAAAATCACGCGCATCTTCACCATCAATGGTAACCAAGGCGGTATTCCGTAAATCAATACGTCCTTTTTTAGCCGATTCAGGGACATGCGCTGTCAAATGTTCGGTTTCAATTTCAACCATTTGAGACCATTCTTGTCGAAGTCCATGACTGCGAATCGCAACATCAATTTCTAAACCACTATCAAGATGCTCGCCTAATATTTCGATCACGCGACCAACAGCTTGACGAAATTTACTCGGAAATTCTAATATTTGTACCACAACTATCTGGCCGTCGATCGCGCCGTAAAGTTGTTCTTCAGGCACAATAATATTCTGTGTGTAACGTTTATTATCGGGAGTAACAAAACCGACTCCCGACTCACTATGAGTATAACGCCCTACTATACGAGTTGTTTTTCGTTCAACAATTTCAACAACTGCGCCTTCTAAACGTCCTCGTCGATCTTCACCTATAACACGGACAATGACCCGGTCTCCGTGTAGTACCGCACGCATTTCTTTTGCCGATAAAAATAAATCTTTCTCGCCCTGATCAGGAATTAAAAATCCAAAACCGTCTTTGTGAGCCGAGACAATCCCTTGCTCTAGATCCATTTTATTTAATAAGCAATATGCGCCACGACGGTTTCGCATAATTTGCCCATCACGCTCCATCGCTCGAATCCGCCGTCGCAAGGATTCGATATCACGTCGGTTAGTAATGCCCAGCATATTAATCAAACGATTCATATTGATAGGAACATCGGCTTTTTCGATTTCTTTAATTATATACTCGCGACTCGGAATAGGATGTTCATATTTCTGTGCTTCTCGGGAAGCATGAGGATCTGAGTTATCTTTTGTGTCTTTTTTTGTACGTTTTACCATAGCCTTATTATACACCAGCTAAAAAGTGAACACTGATTTATTACATAAATCAACTGCACTATTAAATAGCAAATTGACAAGCTTTCATTGCTTAGCTAAAGTTCAGACAGAAATTTCATGCCGAGGTGGTGGAATTGGTAGACACACTAGCTTCAGGTGCTAGTGGGGGCAACCCCGTGGAGGTTCAAGTCCTCTTCTCGGCACCATTATAATGATAAATACATAAATAAAATTAAACTATGGGACGTTGGCGACCACCACAAGCACGTGGTTCACACTATATAACTCAACAAGGTTATGATACTTTAAAGACTGAATTAAGAGACAAATGGCTGCTCCGGCGTGAAGTTGTCAAAATTTTGTCTGCTGCAGCCGCTGAAGGTGACCGTTCGGAGAATGCCGAATATATCTATCGCAAAAAACAATTACGCGAAATTGACCGGCGCATACGCTATCTGCAAAAACGTATTGATGAACTAACCATCGTAAATACCGTGCCAGATGATAAATCACGGGTTTTTTTTGGTGCAATTGTCACTCTGGAAAATGAGCAAGGCGAAGAAATAACCTATCAAATTGTCGGGCCGGATGAATTTGACATAGCCAAAGGAAAAATCAGCATGGACGCACCAGTAGCTAAGGCGCTAATGAAAAAATCCTTGGATGATGAGGTATCGGTGCAACTTCCAGAGGGTGTTCAGCGGTTTATTATTGTCGCTGTTAAATACTCGACATAAACCGCTTAAACATAATTAATTAAACATCATATGGATTACGTAACACGATTGTTTCATTTCGTTCTGGTCCGGTAGAAATAATATCAATCGGAATTTCGGTCAATTCTTCTAATCGTTTTAAGTAAGCCTTGGCATTGTTTGGTAATTTACCATACTCAGTAACACCATAAGTAGACTCGGACCAGCCCGGCAATTCCTCATAAATAGGCTCACAACTTTCAAACGCATCAGCACCGACTGGTGGAGTGTCTCGGGTAGTACCATTGTATTTATAACCAGTACATATTCGTAATACATCCAAGCCATCCAAAACATCTAATTTAGTAATACATAAACCCGTAACACTATTTATTTGTGCTGAACGGCGTAGACAAACTGCATCAAACCAACCACAGCGTCGGGGTCTACCGGTTGTTGATCCAAATTCATGGCCTTGTTTTGCCATGTGTTCACCATCAGCATCTAATAATTCAACGCCATCATACAGTTCAGTAGGAAATGGACCTGAGCCAACGCGGGTAGTATAAGCCTTAGTAATACCCAATACATACGATATGTATTTTGGTCCCATGCCACTGCCAGTTGACGCACCACCGGCAGTTGTATTTGATGATGTTACATAAGGATAGGTACCATGATCGATATCCAATAAGGCACCTTGAGCACCTTCAAACATGATGTGATTGCCTTTTTTATGATGTTGGAAAATTATTTCAGTAACATCTCCCACCATCGGTAATATTTGCTCACTCATGGCCAGGGTTTCATCCAGTACTTTTTGAAAGTCAACCGTATCCGTTTTGTAATAATTTTTTAATGCGAAATTATGATAATCCAGAACTTCGCCTAATTTAGCAGCAAAACGTTCGCGATGAAATAAATCACCCACACGCAATCCTCGGCGAGAAACCTTATCTTCATAAGCTGGACCAATACCACGACCCGTTGTCCCTATCGCTTTTTTACCACGCGCAATTTCACGAGCATTATCTAGTGCTATATGGTATGGCAAAATTAATGGGCAGGCTTCACTAATGGTTAGGCGATCACGGGCAGGAATGCCATTGTCTTCCAGCATTTGTAATTCTTCAATTAAAGCCGCAGGTGATAACACAACACCATTACCAATTAAACACTCAACATTTTCACGTAATACACCGGACGGAATTAAATGTAAAACTGTTTTTTTATCGCCAATAACAAGAGTATGGCCGGCATTATGACCTCCCTGAAATCTAACGACAGCGCTTGCACCATCTGTTAACAAATCGACAATCTTGCCTTTGCCTTCGTCACCCCATTGGGTACCAATTATAACGACATTTTTTCCCATAATTCAGAACTCAACTTATTAAATTAAAATTTTAAAATTATTTTTTTTTATTAATTGATGCAAGGACCTAAGCTTTTGTTACAGTCCAGCCATCCTTTTGTTTTACTAATTTTCGGTCACAAGCCATTTCGTTTGCTGTACTTTTTTGATTTGGTAATAGCACAATCACACATTCACCCGCAGCACGCAATGTCTTTATCTCCATTTGTAATTTTGCATCAGATACGTCATAGGGTGCCAAAATATTACTTGCTGCACTTGGCGTTGTGTTGGTGATTGACAATAATTTTTTTAAGTCTGTCGAAAAACCTGTTGCAGGCCGTGGATTATCAAAAGCAGCAGCAATATTGTCATACCGGCCGCCCCACGCAATTGCGTCACCCTGCCCTGGTACTAACGCAGAGAAAACAACACCCGTATGATAATGGTATCCACGCAGTTCAGCCAAGTCGCAATGAATCTTTACCTCTGGCATTAATTTTTGAATATGAGTAACAATTTGTTCGAAATTAGTTAAAGCGTTATTGACTGCTACTCCCGCATTTTCAAAAATAGATTTAGCCGTATCGACGACATCGACACCACCATTGAGATCAATTAGATGTGAAAACATCTTAGTGGTCTTTTTATCCAGACTCCAATTATTTAACAGTACCGATAACTCAGGTTTAGATTTACGATTTAAAATATCAAACAGTTCACTTTCCTGCTCAGATGTTAAAGCTGCTTGTTTTACTAATTCTCGATAAACTCCCACGTGTCCGATATCAAGATATAATGAATCAATATTGGCATGATTTAGTGTCTCAAACATTAATTGAATCATTTCAATATCGCTTTCAATGCCTTCATGTCCATATAACTCAACGCCAAGTTGCATTGGACTGCGTGACCCAGTTAGGCCATTTACTTTGGTATGTAAAACTGTACCGAAATAACTTAAACGTGATATTTCGGTATTCACTAAGTGATGTGAATCTATGCGCGCAACTTGTGGTGTCATATCGGCTCGGATGCCCATCATACGACCGGTCATTTGGTCCGTGATTTTAAATGTTTGTAAATCTAAATCAGAGGCGGAGCCATTTAATAATGACTCCAAATACTCAATGAAAGGTGGCATTACTAATTCGTAGCCCCAGCTATAAAATAAATCCAGTAGCTGTCGACTCATTAAATCGAGTTGTCGTGCCTGAGGCGGCAGAACTTCTTCAATGCCTTCAGGCAGTATCCATGTCTCTTGTTGCTTCATGTCATTATTACAAATTTATAAATTATTTTTTATGTTAACGGGTAAAAATATACACCAACACTGCACCGGTAGCCATACTGGATAAGCCCATTAACCGTAAATGCTTATCAGACATGTTTGAAATTGCAGACATAGTCTTTCTAAAAACATCGGGATTAATTGCCGGCATAAAACCTTCTATGACCATAACAAGCGCCACTGCAACTAAAATCTTTTCCCACATACAAAGTTCCTATCAAAGTCAAGTAACCCTTTTAATTAACTTACTTAGCCTTTTGATTTTTAAAGTATGAGAAAAAATCTGAGTTCGGTTCTAGTACTAGAAAATCATTTCCATCTTTAAATGATTTTTTATACGATTCCAGACTGCGATAAAATGCATAAAATTCTGCGTTTTGCTTATACGCATCAGCAAAAATCTTGGCTGAGGTTGCATCACCTTCACCACGCGTAATTTGTCCATCACGTTCAGCATTAGCTATAATAATAACTTTGTCTTTATCGGCTTTTGCTTGAATTTTATTCGCTTCACTGACACCTTCTGCACGGTACCGACGAGCCACTTTTTCTCGATCAGATTTCATACGCTCAAATGTTTTACGTAAGATATCATCTGGCAATTCTATTCGTTTAATTCGAACATCAATAATTTTCACACCAAAACCAGGATCTTCATTTTCTTTTAAAACAAAACCTTCTTCTTTGATAATTAAACCAGTGCTCAACAAATTCATTTCTTTGGTAACTTGTTGCATGATTTGCTCACGCTCTGTTGACACAACCTGACGTTTTGATTTTTTTGCAAAGACATCTAATAATGCCTGATTCACAATTGCATATAATCTTCCTTCGGCTTCTTTGTTAATTTTATTAACGCCGGTGGTATTTTTAATGTAAAATTCTTCAATATCATAAATTTTCCATTTGATATAATAATCAACATTTAAAATTTCACTATCAGCCGTGGTAAAAAATTGCGGACGAACATCAAATGTTTGAATTCGTTTATCGAATTTTTTAATATTATTAATAAATGGCATTTTAACGTGTAACCCAGCATCGATTTTCGAATCTGAAAATTTACCCAAAGCAAATTTAACTGCAAATACCCGTTCATCTACCGTGTAGAATGAATTCGCTGCAATAATCAAGGCTACTGCCAAGATTATAAACATTGACCACATTTTAGCTGTCATTATCGTGTTCTCCTGATGCGATCATTGCTGGTATTAATCTGAGAATTTCCGTTTGAAGAATTTGTTTCAATATTCAAATTTTCAAACAACTCACTATCTGACTGTTTATACGACTTTCGTGACTTTACAATCTGATCTAAAGGTAAATACATCATGTTATTGCCACCTTTAACATCAACCATCACTTTATTCGAACCGGCAAACACTATTTCCATCGTTTCAAGATACAAACGTTGACGCGTCACTTTTGGAGCTCGCTCGTATTCTTTGAGTATTTTTGTAAAACGAGTCGTTTCACCGGTTGCTCGAGCAATAACTTCGGCTTTGTAAGCTTCGGCTTCTTGCGTAATTCGAGCAGCCTGACCTTCGGCACGAGGTATAACCGAGTTGCCATAACCATTTGCTTTATTAATCGCTTTTTCTTTTTCTTGTTCGGCTGCTTTTACATCAAAGAACGCAGGTAGAACAACGCTAGGTGCCACCGATTTTTGCATATCAAAACCGCGTAATTGAATACCGGTTTTATAGATATCAAGAATCACCTGAACTTTAGTTTTTACTTCTTCAGCAATTGCAATACGTCGGCCTTTAATAACGCCTTCAAATTCTTCATGGCCAACAACCTCTCGTACCGAACTTTGTGTTGCTAATAATATTGATTGATCTGGCAATACATCATTGAACAAATAATCTTTGGCATTCTTAATGTTATATTGAATAACATATTCAACATCAACAATATTATCATCACCGGTTAACATTAAAGCTTCATCTGTACCTTGCCCAATATTAATTTTACGAACACCCGAAACATTAATAACCGTTTTGCTTTGAATACCAATCGGTAACCAATGGGGGCCAGGATCGGAAATAGAATGGTATTTACCAAACTGCAATACCACGGCTTGTTTTCCTTCCTCTACAATGTAGATTCCAGCAAAAGCCCAAACCAAGGCAGCTAGCCCTCCAATAATAATAAAAACTGATGCAATACCTTTAGCACTGCTACCATTTGAACCACCACCGGATCCTTTGCCACCAAAAATACCCGATATTTTTTTCTGCACGTTTTTAATTACTTCATCTAAATCAGGTGGTCCCTGATCTTTTTTGCCGCGGTTACCCCAAGGATCTTTATCTCCCCCAGAACCGCCAGGTTCGTTCCAAGCCATGTATGACTCCATTTGTTATAGTGTTGTATTAATATTTATGGTTTATTTACTTAAATTCAAGTCTTTATATCTAAATTATTTGTCTGCTCTTACTTTGTGATTTATTCAGCAAAACTGAATTTTATGGGGCTTTGGCTTCTATCGCAAGTTGTCTCTCCACTAGATCGACTATTTTTTCTTCAATATGTTCTTTTTTACACAATGCAAACCAATCTTTTCGTTTTAAGGTGACTTCCATGGTGGTATTACCTTCATCCGTTACTTGTTCATTTTGAACCGTGCCCTTTTCATACAGAGCTGCGCGTAAACGACCTTCACTCGGACTTAATGAAATCTGGTGTTTAATACTATCCTCTTCCAGTATCTCATTAAGTACTTGTTGTAATTCAGCTAAGCCATCACCATTTAAGGCAGAAACCCAAACACGTTGCACATTACCATTACCATCGCGATCAACTCGAGCTGTAGTATTACTACTTAGACAGTCAACTTTGTTGTAAACCTCAATTGTCGTTACCTTATCGGCTTTTATCTCCTTTAAAACCTTATGAACTTCCCCAATATTTTGCTCACGAATTGGGCTAGAAGCATCAATCACATGCAATAATAAATCGGCATCACAAGTTTCTTGCAAGGTGGAACGAAAGGCTGCTACCAAATCATGTGGTAAATCTCGAATAAATCCCACCGTATCCACTAAAATCACGGGATCACCATCGGGAAGTTCGAGTCTGCGTAATGTCGGATCTAATGTAGCAAATAACTGATCTTCGGCATAAACATCCGCTTTTGTTAAGGTATTAAATAAGGTGGACTTTCCTGCATTGGTATAACCTACTAGGGAAATTGTTGCAATATCCGCTCGTTTCCGTGAACGCCGTCCTTGTTCTCGCTGGCTTTGAACCCGCTTTAACCGCTTGTTTAACTGTTTAATTCGCTCGTTTAACAATCGGCGATCACTTTCCAACTGAGTTTCACCCGGGCCTCTTAAACCAATGCCGCCTTTTTGACGTTCTAAATGAGTCCAGCCACGAACTAAACGAGTTGCCAGATGACTTAATTGAGCGAGCTCAACTTGTAATTTCCCGTCATGCGTTCTTGCTCGTTGAGCAAAAATATCCAGGATCAGACCGGTACGATCCAACACCCGACATTCAATACTGGCCTCAATATTACGTTCTTGAGCAGGAGACAATTCATGGTTAAATAGTACAATTTCTACATCCAACGATTGCACTAAAGCCTTCAACTCTTCGATTTTACCTTTTCCAATAAAATGTCGAGAATCAGGCGCTGTGCGTGAGCCGGTGAGAATATCCAATACTTCGGCACCAGCAGACCGGGCTAATTCTTTAAATTCAGCCAGGCTATCTTCTACAGTGGAACCGTAATACTCAATATGGACAATAACAGCACGTTCGCCACTTTTTGGTCGTTCAAACAAACTAGAGACTCCCGTACCAACTGAATATCAGTGTTATATTAACTGTTACCAGTGCCAGTGCTCGATGATTCAATTTCATCAGCCATTGGTAACTTAATATTACGTGATGGGACAATCGTGGAGATTGCATGTTTATATACCATTTGATTAACACTATTACGTAATAACACGACAAATTGATCAAAGGACTCAACTTGCCCTTGTAACTTAATGCCATTTACGAGAAAAATAGACACAGGAATACGTTCTTTCCTGAGCGCATTTAAGAAAGGATCTTGCAATGCTTGCCCTTTACCCATAATAAAATCTCCTTGTATTCTAATTGTATGGAGTATATTTGCCCCGTATTCGGGATCTCATAACGATTAAAAAATGACCATTAAAAGTAGTCAACAACTTAAAATTTACAAAAAATTCGTGGTTTGCAGACTAATACTAGCACAAACTTGTCGCTAAAATAACGCTAGAGAGTGGTAGTCTGTTCTATACACTTCAAAATGATTAAACGATGTTTAAATATGGGGATTGGCTCAATTTTTTCAAGACTTTCTCCATAATTATTTTATCTAAACTATCAAACCAGTCCTCAGGTGACTCCGATCGTAACCAAGTGAACTGTCGTTTAGCTAATTGCCGAGTACTAATGACAGCACGCTCAATCATCTCTGATTTTGATAGTGAGCCATCCAGATATTCCCAAACTTGGCGATAGCCAACACAACGCATCGATGGATTATCCAAACTCAAATCACCGCGGCGATAAAATTGTTCAACTTCTTCAATTAAACCATTATTAATCATTTGAGTAAATCGTGTTTCAATATTAGCATGTAATACGCTGCGTATTGAAGGTGCCACCACTATATCAATAATATTATAATCTAATTTATTACCCTTACTTTTCTCATGATACTCGGAAATCGGGATACCGGTTAATTCAAATACCTCTAAAGCGCGCTGTACACGTTGAGGATCATTTGGATGTAACCGCGCCGCGGTTTTTGGATCGATCTGTGTTAACTTATCATGTAGGTATCCGCTGCCTTTTTCTGCTGCAAGTAATTCCAATTTTTCACGAACCGCCGGATTACTACCAGGCATATCCGATAATCCATGCCGCAGCGCTTTGTAATATAACATCGTTCCACCAACTAATAAGGGGATGCGATTATTGCTGATAATATCGTTCATTTCACGTAATGCGTCATCACAAAACTGCGCTACAGAATAGGATTCACTCGCATCAATAATATTAATTAATCGGTGTGGAGCTTGTGCCAGGGTTTTGGCATCAGGCTTAGCCGTGCCAATATCCATGTCAACATAGATTAATGCCGAGTCAACACTAATAATATCAACGGGGAAATGTTTAACAAGTTCAACAGCGATAGCCGTCTTACCTGATGCGGTTGGTCCCATTAAAAAAATTGCCGATGGTAATGATGTAGAGTTATTCACAAGGATATCTATTTATTTTGAATTCTAATTATAGTAATTTTTTAACTGTTTTATTAAACAAACTAGTTAAATCATCAGGCTCAATGTTATGCCACCAAATATTCTCGTTTGCCATTACTGCCGTATTATTTAATTCATTAAGTTCGATTATTAATAATGTTGCTGCTTCAAAATCAAATTTTGAGGTAACAACAAGCTCAGAGCTGCACAATATAGCCAGTAACTCATTTATTTGAAATTGACTATTTTCAATTAAAAAGTTAGCCATATTCCTAAGTAATTTACAATAATCCACATTACGCAAAACAACAGGGATCGCTCGTAACAGTAACGACTCAATTCCAGTAACAGTGAACTCAATACCAAGATTATTTAAAGTATTGACCTGTGATTCTAAACTATCAATTTGATTTTTTTTGAGCGTTATTGAACTCGGAATCAATAAGGGTTTCGGCTTTATTTTATCATCTTTAAATTCCAATTTTAAGTTATATAGCTTGATATAACTTTGTGCTTTTAAAGTGTCAATTACGATTAGAGCATTATTAGAATCTATCATTATATAACGATGTTCTAAAATTTTAAGTATTTTACCAAAAAAAAAATTATACTCAAAGCTTGGTGGTCTTATTTTTTCTGAATGAATATTATAATCAGAAGACGAATCCCTTATAACATTATGATTGGTATTGCCTACAACCGGAAAGTTATCAGTCAAGTATTTTAAGTTAGGCTCATTTGTTATGTTGAAGTTTAATGCTTTAGTGATAACATGAGTTAAAAAATCATGCACTATACGCATTTCAACAAATCGAACTTCATGTTTTGTTGGGTGAACATTAACATCAATGGATTCTGTATTAATAGTTAAATACAATATATAGGCGACATAACGCCCTTCCGGAATTTTATCACTGAAAGCCGATCTAATCGCATGAAAAATAAACCTGTCTCGAATTATACGGCCATTAATATAAAAATATTGAATATCTGCACTTGAGCGCGAATAATTTTGTTTAGCTAACCAACCTGTTAACCTCATTCCAGATGCTTCAAAATTTAACGAGACGGTATTATCATAAAATGTTTTACCGCATATTTTTAATACTCGACGTGCTTTTGATTGTTGATCTAAAGCTTGTTGCAATCGGTATATTTCTCGTTCATTATGAATAAAAGTAAACCCAGTATTAAAATCACTTAGCAGCAATTGCTTTATAACTCGTTCAACGTGTAAATATTCTGTTCGTTCAGTTCGTAAATATTTTTTACGAGCAGGTGTATTATAAAAAATATTATTAGCAGATACAGTTGTACCAATTGGATGGGCGATTGGAACTGGTTTTAATTTTTCAAGATCGTGCAGATCATACGAAGCACTATTCTCATTAGAATAATCCAACTTCCAGGCTGTATCATCGTCAGCCACTCTTGATAAAATTTCAAATTTAGAAACTGATGCAATACTGGCTAATGCCTCACCTCTAAAACCTAAAGTATTAATATGCCCAAGTTGTTCCTGAGTATGTAGTTTGCTTGTTGCATGAGGACTGACAGCAAGACAGAGTTCATTAGCTGGAATTCCATGACCATCATCAGTAACACTAATTCTTTCCAGACCTGCTTGCACAATATCAATCCGGATATGTTTTGCTCCCGCATCAATACTGTTTTCAATCAGTTCCTTCAAAATCGATGCAGGTCGTTCAACAACCTCACCCGCAGCAATCTGATTTGATAAACTAATGGGTAATTTGCGGATAGGGTTTTTTGAGGGGATATGGTTTGACATGTTAGCTATTAGTTTCAAATTTATAATGATATTTAATATAAATTATCATTGCTGCCCTATTAACTCTAAATAATAAAGCTAACAGAACAGTTGTAATAGATTAATGATGAATCTATCGGGTAAAATTTTCAGTTCACCGTTATTTAACTTTATAATAAATTTAAATAACCGGTATTTGAAGTATTTTACCAACTAATAATTTATCCGTTGATAAATTATTAGCCAAACGAATTCCTTTGACGCTCACTTTATATCGTTTTGCAATATGTGATAATGTTTCACCACTCGTAATTTTATGTTCGTGCTGCTTCAGTAATGCGAGTTTAGTTCCAGGAGGCGCATTCGATTTAAAGTAGTTTTGTACACCCCGTAAAATTGCTTTTGACATTTTCTTTTGATAGTTGCCATTGCGTAATCGAGATTCTTCTTTTGGATTTGAAATAAATGCCATTTCAATTAAAATTGATGGCATATCTGGCGCTTTTAATACCCGAAAACCCGCCTTTTCAACATGATTTTTATGCAGTGAATTAACACCTTTTAATTTACGTAAAACTTGTTTAGCAACTCGGTGGCTGTCTTCTAGGGTCGAATTTTTTACCATGTCAACTAAGACCAATTTAAGTAAATCGCCTTTATCTCCTAAACTCACACCACCAATCAAATCAGAATTATTCTCTTTATTGGCTAACCAGCCTGCGGCTTCACTACTTGCGCCATTATCTGAGAGTACATAGACTGATGAACCTTTTGCCTTTTTCGTACGAAAAGCATCAGCATGTAATGAGATAAATAAATCAGCTTGAACATCTCTTGCAATTTCTACGCGCTTACCTAGGCCAACATAATAATCACCTTTTCTGATTAATATCGCCTTCATGCCATGTTGTTTATTAATTTTTTTAGCCAGTTTTTTAGCTACTTGCAACACAATTTTCTTTTCTTTTGTGCCACGATAACCTATTGCACCCGGATCGTCACCGCCATGTCCCGCATCAATAGCAATAATAACATCACGAGGTTTATTGACATTAAAGCGTCTAATTTTAGGTTTGCTTTTTTTACGAGTGTGTTTTTTATTAAATAAATCTAAAACTAATCGATGGCCATAGTCTTTGTTTGGTGATAAAACAAAGCTTTTTGGCTGCACTGCTTTTTTTAAATCAAGAACAATGCGCAAATCATTTTTATTTCGTTTTGCAGCTCGCACACCGCGCAACAGAGAGTCATTGCCATCAAGCTGTAAATTGGATAGCGATGCAATCAAACTGGTATTTTTTAAATCAATAACTATTCTATTCGGGGACTTCATGGTAAACAAGTCATGCGTAACTCGTTTACTTAAATCAAACACCAATCGAGTATTATCCGGAGCTTGCCAGATACGCACGCCCTCAATAAATGTCTTCGCATAACCACTTTGTGCAAAAGCGAAAAAAGATAACACGAAAAAGAATAATCTGAGTTTAAACATAAATTTCTATACTACTTAATATCATTATAAAAAAATTAACATAATTCTTATCTTATTATGGGTCAAAATTGTGCGTTACTTCAAGTATTTTATCGGCAATTCTTCATATATCTTAAATGGTTAAGATATAAAGCTCGTGTTATCTCTCAAACTCGACTAAACCGATCTATTTACATATTTATAGTGCAATTTTTGGCAAAACAATGCCAAATAAATAAATTAATCAGTTAATTATTAACTGTCGGCCATTATCCTGAATATCGAGCCGAATTGTTAATTCCGCAGCTGGTAACCAGCCTTCTCCCTGTTCAGGCCACTCGATTAAACAAATTGAATTCTTGTGAAAGTAATCACGAGCGCCCATAAATTCTAATTCCTCGGGATCACGCATCCGGTATAGATCAAAATGATAAAATTCAATATTATCAATAATATAAGGTTCAACAAGAGTATAAGTTGGACTCTTTACTGTACCTTGATAACCTAGTGCATGAAATAACCCTCGTACCAAGGTAGTTTTACCCGCACCTAAACCCCCAATAAGATAAATTACTTTTGGATGTTCGTACTGTTGACACAATTCTGCTAATTCAGTTCCAATCGCAACTGTCTGAGTTTCATCACTCAGAAAACGTGAGGTAATATCGTTCATGGTTATTTAAAACAAAGACTAAGGATTAAGGATTGACGAGGTTTCGTATCCAAGGCATTAAATCGCTGGCTAATAAGCCTCGTTCTCCCGACTCAAGTGCAGCACTGTCCGCTGCGACTGCGTGTAAACAAACTCCCAACCGGGTTGCATTTTTTTTGCTCAGTCCTTGTGCAATAAGCCCTCCAATGATTCCAGATAAAACATCGCCCATACCACCCGAAGCCATTCCAGGGTTACCATCGGTACAAACGCCTATCAACTCATGGTTAACAGCAATTAGAGTACCACGTCCTTTCAGTATAACAACCCCATCATACCGATCTTTTAACTGACAAATAGCATCATACCTATCCTGTTGTATTTCCGTGGTCGATAAACCCAGTAGTCTTGCTGCTTCACCTGGATGTGGCGTTAGTATCCAATTTTTATTCTGGGTCGGCTGCTTGGCAAGTAAATTTAATGCATCCGCATCAACTACCATCGGAAGGTCAGACGATAAGGCTTCATTGAACATTTCATTCGCCCAGGAAGATTGCCCCAAACCAGGTCCTATAATGATATTCGTCGCTTTTTTTAATAATATCGATAATGCACTAGCCGTCTCAATACCATGACACATCAGTTCAGGACAATTTATATTGATAATACTTGCATGCACCGAGCGAGTCGCAATGCTGACTAAACCCGCACCAGTACGTAATGCTGCTTCACCAGCCAAACGTATTGCGCCGGTATAACCTTCATCACCACCGATGACCACGACATGACCAAAGTCGCCTTTGTGAACGGTTTGTTCCCTAACGTGTAATCGATTAATCAGTTTATGGTATTTCAATCTAACCGCTGAAGGTTCAAATTGATTATAAACTGCTTCTGGAATATTCAGATCATCGAATGCCAATTCACCGCAATAGTCTGCAGCATACCCCGTCACTAGGCCTTGTTTCATTCCGATAAATGATATAGTGCAATCGGCAATAACTGCTTCACCCATCGGAATTCCTGTGTCTCCATTTAAACCCGACGGAATATCCAAGGCTAACACCGCAGCATTGCTATAATTAATTGTACTAATTGCTTGTTTCCAAATCCCGGTAACCTCATCACGTAAGCCGGTACCCAGCAATGCATCAACAATTACATCATAATGTGATAAGTTTTGATTTTGAAACGTTTCAGGTTCAATACCAACACTAAATAACCGCTGAGATGCAGCAAATGCATCACCGTGTAATTTATTGCTATCACCCAATTGTAATACGGTGGTTTTAATTCCGGCTTCCATTGCTAAACGTGCCACCACGTAGCCATCACCCCCGTTATTGCCAATGCCACATAACACCACCATGGTTTTAGCATCAGGCCAATTTTCGCGACACTTATTAAACGCAGACTCACCAGCTCTTTCCATTAACACATTACCAGGAATTTCAAGTTGTTCAATTGCGAAACGATCCATCTTTGTTACTTGTTTCGATCGATATAAATTGTGCGTTTTTTGTGTCATGGGTTTATCATAACCATTATGAAACCGATAAAACAGTCTTTGTCTAAATTAAAACCAGCCGCCCTTCTAGCCCAAAAAATTAAACGCTGGGGGCTTGAACTGGGATTTCAGGATGTGGGTATAAGCAACACTGACTTATCGGAAGCCGAATTAAAATTGATAAATTGGCTAAAAAACAAACATCATGGCGAAATGCAATGGATGCAAGCACATGGCAATAAACGCAGTCGACCGAGCAAATTACTACCCGGTACAACTCGGATTATCAGTGTCAGACTGAATTATTTACCCGAAGAAAACACCAAACCAAACACCATTTTAAATGATAATTTAAAAGCCTATATTTCACGTTACAGCCTAGGCCGCGATTATCATAAGCTGATGCGAACTCGACTGCAAAAACTGGCTGATATAATTAATAATGAAATTGGTGATTTTACTTATCGTGCCTTTGTAGACAGTGCGCCAGTGTTGGAAAAAGCCATCGCTGAAAAAGCCGGATTAGGTTGGATTGGAAAACACAGCAATTTAATAAACAAACAACACGGCTCGTGGTTTTTCCTTGGTGAGTTATACACTAATTTGGACTTACCTATTGATAACCCAGCCCAAAACCATTGTGGCACCTGTACTACTTGTATTGAAAAGTGTCCAACTAAAGCCATTATTGCACCGTATACGGTTGATGCCCGCCGGTGCATTTCATATTTAACGATAGAATTAAAAGGCAGTATACCTGTGGAATTTCGTTCAATGATGGGTAATCGTATTTATGGTTGTGATGACTGTCAATTAGTATGTCCCTGGACTCGGTTTAGCGCATCAAGCAATGAACCTGACTTCAATCCTCGCCACCAACTTAATTCCATTGAGTTAATCGAATTATTTAAATGGACTGAAACTGAATTTTTACGTAACACTGAAGGCATGGCCATCAGACGAATTGGCTATGAGTCATGGAGTCGAAATATTGCAGTGGCACTAGGTAATGCCGATCATAATGACGCAATTGTAAACGCACTACACTCTAGAGAAAATGATGACTCAAAAATTGTTAGAGAACATGTCAGTTGGTCGTTAAATAAATTATCGCAGTTTAATTTTATCAAACTTTGACATCAATAATAGTACCTTTAACTGCATCAGCCACTTTAGCTGATTTTACATTCGCTTCAATTTGTAATTTGTCTTGCTTCAAATCCAGTAACGCATTGACCTGCTCGACCTGACCTTTCATCTGTGTTGCGCTTGCTAAATCTGCTGTATGCTTACGTGCATTCTTTAAGCCTTTTTGCATCCCTGCTAAGGCGGTATACGTCGATGAACCAACTTTCACTACAATCACCATATAAATCTACCGCTATAGATAATTAGCGTCTTATATTAGCGGTTCTTTAATTACGCGCTATCAAGTTACTAGTACAAGGTTTATTATACACTTAGCCCAATTACACTTATTTAATGTATTGATTTAATAGCGTCAGGATGATAAAAATACGATGAATATCCAAAATACAATAAACAACGATTTTCTCAAAGATATTTCAGGCGTAATTCTTGCTGGTGGTAAAAGTTCTCGAATGGGTGAAGATAAGGGTTTAAAAAAGTTTAAAAATATCGCTTTAATTGAATACACTATCAAGAAAATTAAACCTCAAGTTAATAACATGAGTATTAATACCAATCAAAATCACGAACAATACCAACAATTCTCATATCCGTTAATAACCGATATAAATCCAGACCGATTAGGCCCATTGTCAGGAATATACAGTTCACTTATCACTATTAATACCAACTGGGCTTTTTTTAGTGCTTGTGATACTCCCTACTTACCGAATGATATAGTCGCGCGTCTATACCAGCAAACGCAGCAACAAAACACATTAATAGCTGTAGTAGAAACTAATACGAAATTACAACCTTTAGTATTATTACTGCATAAAAAACTATCAGACAGTATCAATACGTTTCTTACTAGCGGTGCGAGAAAAACCCAAGAATGGATTATGCAGCAAAATCCAACTGTGCTCGATTGTAGTAATGAATGTAACGCATTTATTAACATTAATACCCAAGAAGATTTTTTAGCTTTTGAAAAAAATCAATAACATGAGATTAACATGAATCAAATCATCACTAATATCGAATGCCCTATCATCGGATTTGTTGCTTATTCAGGAACAGGAAAAACCACATTATTAAAAAAAATAATTACCATTTTACACAATAAAAATCTTAAACTCGGTGTGATAAAACACGCGCATCACAATTTTGATATTGATATCCCCGGCAAAGATAGTTACGAATTACGCCATGCCGGAGCCTCTCAGATGTTAGTTGCATCAAATAACCGATGGGCATTGGTCACTGAAACACATCAACAGTTTGAAGAGCCTGAGCTATCAAGTTTATTAAAACAACTAAACCATAAAAACCTCGATTTAATATTAGTCGAAGGTTTTAAACATGAGAAGTTCAACAAAATAGAATTACACCGCCCGTCACTAGGTAAAGCCAGGCTATATCCCAACGATGAAAATATTATTGCCATTGCAACCGATGAAGCCAATAGCCTAAACACCGATTTGGAAATTCTGGATATAAATAATGCAAACGCTATTGCTGGCTTTTTAATAAAAAAATTCAATTTATCCTGAGCGATATCACTTTTATATCAGTAATTAAATACATTTTTTTGTATAATCTGCATTAATCTTACTATATTAATAAACACATAATACTGAGTAACCCCATGATAAATACACTTATTCCCGTTCAACCCAATTGTGACGATTTTGACCCCACTAGTTTATCGGTAAGCCAAGCTACAGACCGAATTACAGCCTTAGTCACCACCACGTTGCGTACAGTAAAAGTTACAGAACGGTTGAGTTGTCGTTCGGCATTTGGTCGAGTTTTGGCTGAGGACATTATTGCACGCCTGAGTACCCCACCTTATGATAATTCAGCAATGGACGGATATGCTATTGATGCAAGCGATATTCCCGGCTCGGATACGACAACATTAAAAATTATTGGCACCTCATGGGCTGGAAAGCCGTTTCTAGGTTCAGTCAAACCAGGTGAATGTATTCGCATAATGACTGGTGCAAAAATGCCTCAAGGCGCAGACACTGTCATAATGCAAGAACACGTCACTAAGGCTGACTCAAGCATTACAATCAGTAGCGGACATTGTGCCAAACAAAATGTGCGCTACATAGGTGAAGATATATCAGTTGGCAGCGTCGTTTTAACTGCGGGTAAAAAAATTGCTGCAGCCGAACTTGGCATAATTGCATCGATGGGGATATCTGAAATTACGGTGCACCGTAAATTACGTATCGCTATTTTTTCTACAGGTGATGAGTTGCGCGGAATTGGCGAAGTACTTGAAGATGGGCAAATTTATGATAGTAATCGCTATTCACTATTTGGACTGTTACAACGAGAATATATTGAAATAGTTGATATGGGCGTTATCCCTGATGACCGAACAACAATAGAAAATGCATTTGAACAAGCTGCCAGCATCGCTGATGTCGTCATAACTTCCGGTGGTGTATCAGTTGGTGACGCGGACTATGTTAAAGAAACGCTCGAAAAAATAGGCAGCATTAATTTTTGGAAAATTGCAATGAAACCCGGTCGACCACTTGCTTTTGGAAAAATCAATGATGCTATTTTCTTTGGCTTGCCCGGTAACCCCGTATCTGTCATAGCTACTTTTACACAGTTTGCACTTCCAGGAGTTCGAGCCTTAGCTGGACTCACTAAAACCAACAATATCAACTATCAGGTACGATGTGTCACTGAACTCAAAAAACGTGCCGGACGTATGGATTTCCAACGTGGTTATTTATCAGTTGACAATAACGGACAATTATCCGTAGCTGTTACTGGATTACAAGCCTCTCATATTCTAAGCTCAATGAGTTACAGTAACTGTTTCATCATACTTCCAGAAGATACAACGCATGTCGCAATCGACACTATGGTGGAAGTTCAACCATTTAATGAATGGATTGAATAAATTTACTTGAAAAATTAAATAGCACCCCCAAAATATATTAATTAAAATCTAGTTGATTTAATTCGTTAATTATTCAGGAAAATAGAATGCCGGAACAACACGATAACAACAATAAGCTCGATCACGATGATGATTTAATTTCCGATATAGATGATGATGCAACAGAAACTGTAATTAACTCATCAGGATCAGACATAATTGTTCCAGATAAAGTTTTACCGACAACGCTGTA
Source organism: uncultured Thioalkalispiraceae bacterium (assembly GCA_964420605.1). GTDB lineage: Bacteria > Pseudomonadota > Gammaproteobacteria > UBA6429 > Thiohalophilaceae > CAYQUC01. Next base: position 26,749 of record CAYQUC010000005.1, read on the forward strand.
CATTTTACCCGTTGTGGATCAACCCTTTTTTCCTGCACAAGCTCTACCAATTGAACTTAGCAGTAATATTTGGTTAGAAACAATTGAAAAAATTGGCTCTGCAGCCCACCACATGGCCGGAATGTTATTAACTACCGCAAAAGCTGCCGAGTTAACCAAGGTATCTGATTTTTATACTGTTGGCACCGCCGTTAGATTACATAGTCCATCACATAATGAAGACAGCATTCAAACAGTCGCAGAAGGTCGGTCACGATTTAGAGTGATCAAATGGCTAAACTCAAGCATCCCATTTGTAGCTCAAGTTGAATACATTAAAGAAGAAAAAAATTTAAAAACCAATGAAATAAAAGCCTATAGTATGGCGATAATTAATACCATTAAAGAGCTGGTGCCACATAACCCATTATACAGTGAAGAAATTAAATTCTTTTTAGAGCGATTTAATTTAAATGATCCAAACATGTTAGCGGATTTTGCCGCAACACTTACAACTCGCGATAAAGAAGCACTACAAGATATATTAGAAACCGATCCCCTGCTAAAAAGAATGAAAAAGGTTCTCGTTGTACTAAAAAAAGAACTTGAAGTTGCAAAACTACAAGGGAAAATCCACGATAAAGTGGAACAACAAATGACAGAACAACAACGACAGTTTTTCTTGAAAGAACAACTAAAAGTCATTCAACAAGAACTTGGCATTGCAAAAGATGACCGAACAGCTGATACCGATAAATTCAAAAAACGCCTTGAAAAACTCACAATACCAGACGATACCCTCAAAAGTATTAATGAAGAAATGGATAAACTCGCTATTTTGGAAACAGGTTCGCCGGAATATGCCGTAACTCGTAATTACCTGGACTGGGTTACAGCATTACCATGGGGAATAACCTCAAAAGACAATCTTAACCTTAAACACGCTAGAGAAATTTTAGATGATGATCATCAAGGTCTTGATGATGTAAAAAATAGAATCATCGAATTTCTTGCAGTTGGTAAACTAAATGGACAAATTAGCGGCTCAATCATATTATTGGTTGGGCCACCCGGCGTTGGTAAAACCTCAATTGGTAAATCAATAGCACGCGCTGTTGGTCGAAAATTTTTTCGATTCTCACTCGGTGGTATGCGTGATGAAGCCGAAATTAAAGGACACCGACGTACCTACATAGGCGCAATGCCCGGACGATTTATTCAATCGATGAAAGATGTGCAAACATCAAATCCAGTTATCATGTTAGATGAAATTGATAAAATAGGCAGTTCCTATCAAGGTGATCCTGCATCTGCACTTCTCGAAGTTCTCGATCCTGAACAAAATAATGAATTTCTAGATCATTATATTGACAATAGATTTGACTTATCCAATGTATTATTTATTTGTACAGCCAATCAACTCGATACAATTCCATCACCGTTATTAGATCGAATGGAAGTTATCCGTCTTTCAGGTTATATCACTGAAGAAAAAGTTCAAATTGCTAAAAAACATTTATGGCCAAAGCTAATCGATCAAATTGGTGTTAAACGCAGCCAAATAAAAATAACCACCACCGCATTACGAAACTTAATTGACGGTTATGCTCGCGAAGCCGGTGTTCGAAACCTGGAAAAACAATTAAAACGCATTATCCGAAAAATTGCCGTCAAAATAGTTTCAGGTAAAAAAGGTCCCTATAATGTTCAGGTAGAAGATGTTGAGACGCATTTAGGAAAACCAATATTTACTAATGAGATTCCAATCAGTGGAATAGGTAATATAACTGGGTTGGCCTGGACATCAATGGGCGGAACAACGCTAACCATTGAAGCCGCGCATGTGCATAGCAAAAACAAAGGCTTCAAATTAACCGGCCAGCTAGGTGATGTGATGAAAGAATCCGCCGAAATTGCTTACAGTTACATTTATTCAAATTTAGAAAAATTTAAAGCCGATAAATCATTCTTTGATTCTAGTTTTGTTCATTTACATGTCCCTGAAGGTGCCACTCCAAAGGATGGACCAAGCGCCGGTGTTACCATGGCAACTGCATTGTTGTCACTAGCACGTAATGAAAAACCAAAAACAGGTGTCGCCATGACGGGGGAACTAACACTCACAGGTCAAGTATTACCCGTCGGAGGTATAAGAGAAAAAGTTATTGCTGCAAGACGTATAAAAATTAAAACGTTAATCTTGCCGTTCACAAATAAACACGATTATGAAGAATTACCAGATTATATTCGAAAAGGAATGAAGGTTCATTTTGCAGAACAATATTCAGATGTCTACGCCATCATGTTTAAGTCTAAAAAATAATGTTTACCGCTACTTATCTATCGGCGATAGATAAGTAGCGTCAGTATAAAATACTTAACTTTCAGCTTTAGTGGCTGCTTGCTCGGCCATTTGAGCATGAACATCCTTCATATCAACAGCTTTCGCTTGTTCAATCAATTTCTCAAACTCTGAGGCCTGCATTGCACCTGCTTCAGAATATAAAATCACTTGCTCACGAAAAATCATTAATGTCGGAATTGAACGTATTTGAAAGTGACCACCTAATTCCTGTTGATCTTCAGTGTTTACTTTTGCAAATACGATATCAGGATACTTTTCAGATGTGTCGGTATACACCGGAGCAAAACCCTGACATGGACCACACCAAGGAGCCCAAAAGTCAATTACAACAAAATCATTTTTGCTAATTACTTCTTCAAAATTTTCACCGGTTAAATCGATTGTTGCCATATTTAAATCCTCTATCCTCTAATTTCACTTAAACTAAATTAATAATATAAAACTGTAAGTGAGCATTTTACTATAAAAACAGGCGTTATAATGGTTTGATTTCACCAGTTTCTCGAAAATACAAATAATCAGCAATTATTTTAGCGTGATCAAAGGCTAGATCTGATGGTAAATTATCAAGATTAACAATTTTGACATTAGCCGCATCATCCGCTGCAAATGGATCCCCACTTGCTTGAGCAATATAAACGGCACTAACCGTGTGGCCTCTTGAGTCACGAGACGGATCAGAGTAGCAGCCTAACAAAGATTTAACCTTGACCTCGAGTGATATCTCTTCATGCGCCTCGCGTCCTGCAGCGTCCTCTAAGGTTTCTCCTATATCAACAAAACCGCCCGGTAAAGCCCAGCCATACGGAGGATATTTACGCTCAATTAATACAATAGGCCGTCCCGGTTTATCGATGAGTTCAATTATAATATCCACAGTCAAGGAAGGTGTCGCTGGTCTCGTCATTTGTTATTTAATCCTACCTGTTAATTTTTGAATTTCTCGTCTTTCTTGCTTATTCGGTCGTCGCTCAGAAGTTTGAAATCCGGCGTTAAAAAAACGCTTATCTTTAATAATGTTTTCGCGAGCTAATTTACTTTGTTCAGATTCTTCATATAATGTAGTGGCAATAGTAGCAGATACTCGTGTGGGTAAAATCCCTTTAACAGCAACATAATACTCCAGATTATTTTTTTTAATTAACACACTATCACCGACAATTAGTATTTTAGATGATTTTATTCGACTGTCATTTAAACGAACATGACCTGCATTAATAGCTTTAGCCGCCAATGAACGTGTTTTATAAAAGCGCGTAACCCATAACCATTTATCGATTCTAAGACCAGATTCGTTTTTGATTTTATTCACACAATCCCCATTTGATCTCGGTTGATTAATATCAAGTATATCTCCAGTATAAACTAGCAAGAAAATTATATTTATAATGGTTTTATATTATATAGAATACGTTTATTATAACTCCATTGTTACTTAGATACTGCGACACCTATAGCTATAACGGACCTAGATAAGAATCACAATCCAATGATAGATAGCGACCAACTGCCACAGCCTTCAATATCTAAGGCCACACTAATCGGATACTTTAAATCCGTTATTCCTGTACAAGATATTTTATCTGATCCTGAAGATTTAAGACCTTACGAATGTGATGGTTTATCGGCTTATCGAGCACTACCGATGATGGTCGTCATTCCTAATAATATTAAACAAATTCAAAAAATCGTTTCACTCTGTCAACAATATAATGTTCCAATTATCGCGCGAGGTGCCGGCACTGGCTTGTCTGGTGGTACCTTTCCATTTGATACTGCTGTTATTTTAAATCTAGCAAAATTAAATCGTATTCTCAATATCAATCCAGCAACTGCAACAGCCTGTGTTGAACCCGGCGTTCGAAACCTAGCCATCTCTGAAGCAGTTGCACAATTTGGTCTTTATTATGCACCTGATCCATCATCTCAGGTTGCTTGTACCATTGGTGGTAATGTTGCTGAAAACTCTGGCGGCATTCACTGTTTAAAATACGGTTTGACCGTTCACAATATCCTAGAGTTAAAAATAATCTTATACGACGGAACGTTACTAACAGTTGGCAGTGAAGCCTATGACACACCAGGTTATGATCTACTTGCACTATTAACTGGTTCTGAAGGACTGTTAGGAATCATTGTTCAGGTAACTGTAAAATTGCTACCAATACCAAAATTTAATTGCGTATTATTAGCTGCATTTAGTGACATTACCGATTCAGGGAAAGCCGTTAGTGATATTATTTCTGCTGGCATTATTCCAGCCGGGTTAGAAATGATGGATAATCTGGCAATCAAAGCTGCTGAAGATTTCATTCATGCTGGATATCCAACTGATGCACAAGCTATTCTATTGTGTGAACTTGATGGTAATGAAGATGAAGTCATCGAACTAACACAAGTCGTGAAGTTAATTTTAAATAAAAATAACGCCTACCAAATAACGGTGTCTGAAACAGAACAACAAAGATTAAAACTGTGGCAAGGACGAAAGTCGGCTTTCCCTGCGGTTGGCCGATTAGCTCCAGACTATTACTGTATGGACGGCACTATACCCCGTAGCCGATTATCCGAAGTATTAGAGACCATTCAGTCACTATCCAAACATTATAAATTACCAGTCGCCAATGTTTTTCATGCAGGAGACGGCAACCTACACCCGCTTATATTATATGATGCCAATATACCTGGCGAATTAGAAAAAACTGAGCGATTTGGCGCAGATATTCTCGAACTTTGTATTAATGTTGGTGGCACTATAACCGGCGAGCACGGCGTTGGAATAGAAAAAATAGATCAAATGTGTATGCAATTTAATACCGCTGAACTGAATCAATTTCATGCGATAAAACACGCATTTGATCCTGATAATATTTTAAACCCAGGAAAAGCCGTACCAAGCTTGCATCGTTGTGCCGAACTAGGCGCTATGCATGTACATAAAGGAAAAATTAAATTTTCCGAACTTGATCGTTTTTAATTTATTTATGACTTTTTCAAAAGATACTGATAATAGTGAATTTTTAATTTCAAAAATTAAAAAAGCCTATCGTTCAGAAACACCGTTACAAATTATCGCGGGTAACACAAAAGTATTTTATGGCCGAGCTATTGACGGTGAAAAATTAGATACAAGTTCTCACTCTGGTATATTAAACTATGAGCCATCCGAGCTGGTAATCACTGTGCGTTCAGGTACTAAATTATCAGAAATTAATTCTGCATTAAAAGATAATAATCAAATGCTCGCCTTCGAGCCTCCAGATTATGATTCTAAATCAACAATTGGTGGCTCAATTTCATGTGGTTTATCTGGATCCCGTCGCCCTTTTACTGGTGCTGCTCGTGATTTTGTTCTTGGCACCCGAATCATCAATGGTACGGGAGAATCACTACGATTTGGCGGAGAAGTAATTAAAAACGTTGCGGGTTATGATGCCTCCAGACTTATAACCGGTTCTCTAGGCACCTTAGGGGTATTACTCGATATATCAATTAAAGTATTACCTCGACCTGAAACTGAAAAAACGCTTATCCAAGAATTGTCAACTGATGCTGCGCTATCATTAATGGTACACCTTAAAAGACAACCCTTACCAATATCTGGCCTTGTATACGCTAACAAGCAACTCTTTATACGATTATCCGGCACAGAAAGTACTGTTAATGATGCTCAGAACAGTATTGGCGGTGAAGATTTAAATAATACTAACTGTTCATTTTCGTGGGATAAGTTAGATAACCATACATTAGATTTTTTTGATAACAATAAACCACTTTGGCGAGTCTCACTAAAACCTGATACTCCAGCATTTAATATAGATGCTCAAACAATTTATAATTGGGCTGGTGCAGAAAGGTGGTTTTTTAGTGAACAAAACGAGTTGGATATATTTAAACTAGCAGCGCAAGCTAACGGCCATGCCACGTTATTTAGAAATGGTATACAAAGAGACCAAGTGTTTCAACCGCTGTCAAAACCATTACAAAAAATTCACTTGGAGTTAAAAAAAGCCTTTGATCCAAAACATATTTTGAATCCTGGTAAATTATATGCTGAGCTTTAATTATTGGTTATCATAAACATATGCAAACTAACATTTCTAAACATTATAAAGATATCCCAGAATACCATATCGCTGACAAAATTCTTCGAAGTTGCGTCCATTGCGGATTTTGCACTGCAACTTGTCCAACCTACCAACTATTAGGAAATGAACTTGATAGCCCTCGCGGTAGAATATATTTAATAAAACAAATTCTTGAAGGCGAAAAAGTTACTCATAAGACACAATTACACTTGGATCGATGCCTTACTTGTCGTGCTTGTGAAACAATTTGTCCTTCCGGCGTTGAATATGGACACCTACTGGATATCGGTAGAAAATACGTAGACAAGACTATTAAACGAACCTCCTTAGACAGAATTAAACGAAGATTACTAATTACAGTATTACCTCACCCTAAACGATTTTCATTTTTATTTAAATTGTCTTATTACTTTAATTTTTTATTACCTTCACACCTAAAAACCACTTTGCCACCAAAACTGAAAAATAAAAAAAATCAAGAAACATTCTCTCGAAAGATGATGTTACTATCTGGCTGCGCTCAACCAACAATGGCTCCACAAATAAATGCCGCTACAATAAAATTATTAAACAACTTAAAAATAGAAATAATCGAAATACCCGATGTCTTATGCTGTGGCGCGGTAACTCATCATTTAACTGAAGAAAACAAAACAATAGCAACTATAAAAAACAACATTGACCGTTGGTGGCCGTTAATTCAAAATGGTGTTGAATCTATAATCGTTAATGCCAGTGGTTGTAGTGTCATGGTAAAAGACTACGGTTTTATCATGCAGTCAATTTCTGATTATTCAGAAAAAGCAAAAAAAGTTTCATCATTATGTCAGGATATTTGTGAAGTTTTACAAAATAGTGATTTATCAAAATTCAAAAACACTAATAAACGCATAGCATTCCATCCACCCTGTACTTTACAACATGGAATGAAATTAAATGGTGTCGTTGAAAATATATTGCAAACCGCCGGTTATCAGTTAACGAAAATTAAAGATAATCATTTATGTTGTGGCTCGGCAGGAACCTACTCTATTTTACAGAGTAAAATATCAAACCAGTTAGTACAAAATAAAGTTAACAATATTGAAGCTGATTATCCAGAAATTATAGTTTCTGCGAATATAGGTTGCTTACATCATTTACAACACAACACGTCATTGCAAGTTAAGCATTGGATTGAGTTGTTTGCTGAATTGGAATTGGTTTAAAATTTAA
>CAYQUC010000005.1:34495-76108 GCA_964420605.1 uncultured Thioalkalispiraceae bacterium
GGACTCGAAATTTAAGGACTCGAAATTTAAGGACTCGAAATTTAAGGACTCGAAATTTAAGGACTCGAAAATCGTGTACGATTTTCTACCTCGGGATTTTTTTTACTAGTTCGATGGCTGTAATTTGGACAACCGTTTTAAAATTAATTGTATTATTTGTAATGGTATCATAGGAATAATTTAATTCAGCACTGCCTTCCCACGCAATAGTACCATTATGACTATCCCATATTTGAAAAAACAATCGCATTCGCGCTTTTTTTGTATCAATTATTCTAAATCCAAATGAAAATCGAGTTGTAGTTTCTTGAGTAAATTCACTCAATTTTAATTGTGCTAAAAAGCGTTTTCCAGTAGCTTTACTTATTTTCTTTATAATATCTTGATCAAAAATTCCTGTGTCGCGGTAATTACGATACATTTTTTTATAATCTTCAATCATGCCTGACTTATTAATCAAACTTAAAGTATCTGATAATGGCATTATAGATATCTCAGGACGTAATTCTTGCATCAAACTCACGAAGCTAAGTGCCAGAGATTGAGTATCTTGTTCTTGACCTGTCACTGTTGAAGGCGTTATAAAAGCAACACCAAATTTGGCTAAATCACCTTTCATTAATGAAAATGCTCGTGTCTCAACGGTGGTATATTTTTGAGGTGCACAACCGCTAAACAAAAAACTACAAACTACCAAACAGGCAAATTGTTTTCTTAATAAAAATTTTATTTTAGTACCCTCATTATTTAAAATGAATTTTATTATTTTAACATCACTCTATTACAGAGTATGTCGGTTAAATAACCATTGTCTATATCAAGAGCGGAGTTTTTGAGGTTTATTTAGAACCACCCAGACAAGGTGGAGACATAGGAGCATTAATATTTTGATCCGACCATTCCTTTACGGTGTAGGTGTGAATGGCAAGTGCATGAATTTTATGCTGTAATTCCTCAACTAAGACTGTATTTACCAGTCGATGACGTTGTAATAAGCTTTTATCAACAAATTCATCAGTGACTAATATAACCTTAAAGTGCGACTCAGAACCTTCAGGAACATTGTGATTACCAGTTTCATCAATTACATCTAAATGAGATAAATTAATTGCATTTGCTAATTTTTGCTCTATTGTTGCTAACATTGTCATTGTTGGATAGTTCCTAATACTGCCATTATAGTGATAAGCAAATGAGTTCAATTTAAACTCGTTAATGCTCTTTATATATTCTTATTTATAATTTCCTCATCCACAATATCAAAATTATTATCAGAATCAAGTACCGTTTCAGCCTCCAACTCGCTAGTGTGTAATTCAATTGGTTTTGTCACACTCGTTGAGTCTATTAAAAAACCTGCATCTTGCAGCACAGTATGTGCATCTGCAATGGCTAAATCGATACTGTCGAAATGGCCGTTTATGGAACTGCGTGATTTTTCAGTGACGTTTAAGTGATAGTCAAGGCATCGATACAAGCGCTCAATAATAAGCATTTTACCCAAATCTTTACCTTGCAATGATTTTAATTCAGCTATCGGAATGTCAACAGGCATTCCCTTTATGCACTTTACACACCTATTTCGGGTAACATCAATTTCACCGAGTTCTTTGGGCTTAACGCTTTTAGTATGTCCACATTCATAAATCTCTTGCGCCAGCGATTGATAACTTGGGTGAACACGATGTGCTACTATTTTTCGTAAAGTCATACTAAACTCTCAATATTACCTAATACAATCCAAAATGAAGCGTATTAACATTAATTTTATTCTATTGAATTCAACTTAACTTGTCATTTAGGGAATTCCCTAAATAGGTAATTAATTTATGATTTAGTAGAAATTTTTTTATTCTAAATTTAAAAAGCACTCACATCTGTGCGTCAAAAAAAACTATTTTACGTGCTTGACTCAATAAGTCAGCACTATAATCTACCAACCAAAAATTATTAATACAATAAATACAAAGAAACTGCCGTTCTAATCTCCTTGTACTTATTGTTATATTATAATGTGCTAATAAATAACATTTTTACGACTAGTTTTCTTTAGTCAATGTTAATAACAAACCATTCATTCGGCTTACAAACGAAACAGGATCTTCTAATTGACCACCTTCACTTAATAACGCTTGTTCAAAGAGTATAAATGCCCAATCTTCAAATTTTGTATCATCAGTTTCTGTGTTTAAACGTTCAACTAACGGATGTTTCGGATTTATTTCCAAGGTTGGTTGTAAATCAGGAACTTGATGTCCAGCTTGTTTTAATAATTTTTGCATATTAAGCGCCATATCCTGTTGTTCTACAACAAGACACGATGGCGAGTTTGTTAAACGATTGGTCACTCTAACGTCTTTAACTTTACCATCAAGTGTTTTTTTCATATGCTCAATTAATGATTTATATTCATCAGCTGCTTTTTCAACTTTTTCTTTATCATCCTTATCTTCAAGCTCACCAAGATCTAAATCACCTTTTGCAACAGATTCAAAATTCTTACCGTCAAATTCAGTTAAATAGGACATCATCCACTCATCAACCCGATCCCACAATAACAACACTTCAATTCCTTTGGTGTTGAATATTTCAAGATGTGGACTATTTTTTGCTGATGCAAATGAATCTGCTGTAATATAATAAATTTTATTTTGGCCTTCTTTCATTCTTGTGGTGTAATCTTCTAGCGAAACATCCTGAATTTCAGTATTTGAATGAGTAGAACCAAAACGTAGTAATTTAGAAATTTTATCTTTATTGGCAAAATCTTCTGATGGGCCTTCTTTTAAAACATTACCAAACTCTTTCCAAAATGCTAAGTAAGCGTCCTTATCATTTTTAGCGGTTTTTTCTAATTGACTTAAAATTTTCTTTACCGAACCATTTCGAATGGTATCAATTTGTTTATTTTTTTGTAAAATCTCACGAGAAATATTTAATGGTAAATCATCTGAATCAACAACACCTTTAATAAAGCGTAAATAATTAGGCATCAATTGATCGCTATCATCCATAATAAAAACACGTTTTACATATAGCTTAATACCTTGACTTTTTTCTCTGTCCCATAAATCAAATGGTGCTTTAGTAGGAACATAAAATAACGTGGTATAAGATTGAGTTCCTTCTACTCTGTTATGCATACACAGCATAGGATCACTGTAATCATAAGATAGGCTTTTATAGAAATCATTATACTCTTCTTCACTTATTTCGCTTTTAGAACGAACCCATAATGCCGAAGCCTGATTGACAGTTTCATCTTCATAAATTACTTCTGTTACTTCATCTTTTTTATCTTTATCTTCAGCATCTTTATCATCAACTTCAGGAACAACTTCTTTTTTCATAATAATAGGAAGCGTTATATGATCAGAGTATTTAGATATAACTGAACGAATTCGATAATCTTCTGAAAATTCTAACTCATCTTCTTTTAGGTGCAATACTACCGATGTGCCATGCTCATCCAAATCAATATTTTCAAGTGTAAATTCACCCTCACCACCCGATTGCCATTGAACGCCATGCTCGGCTCCCATACCAGCCTTACGTGTTAAGACCGTAACATTATCAGCAACAATAAATGAAGAATAAAACCCAACACCAAATTGTCCAATTAAATGCGCATCTTTTGTCTCATCTCCGGTCATTTTTTCGAGGAATTTCTTCGTACCCGAATTAGCGATAGTACCAATATTCTCAATGACTTCCTCTCGAGTCATGCCGATTCCATTGTCTTTAATAGTGACAGTTTTTGCATCTTTATCAACCGATACTCGAATTTTCAATTCAGAATCACCTTCATACAAGGCATCATCAGCAATTGCCTCAAATCGTAATTTATCACAGGCATCCGAGGCATTGGATATCAGTTCACGAAGAAATATTTCTTTATTGGAGTATAAAGAATGAATCATCAAATGAAGTAGTTGCTTTACTTCAGTTTGAAAGCTCAACGTTTCTTTTTTTGCTTCGACGGTCATTGGTTTTTCCTTAAAGTATAAGTTATTGATAATAAAAGATTTTAATTGTTATATTTACAATTTTGTCGCGTTTACATAAAACACGTTAATAGTTTACTATTCTGGGGACATTAATTTGAATTTCAAATTATTTTCGATAAATAATTGAATTATTATTGGATATAAATACTTAGATTTTAAAAGTTTACATTATGGAATGATAATGACTGCCTATCATTCCATAACATCTTATTTGTAGAGAATTAGTAGCATCCTTACAATTTATTATCAGCCATATATGCCGTTGCTGCAGCTAATGCTGAACCGGCTTCAACAGCTGCGCCTAAGTCAACAAGCACCTCATTTAAGGCACCCAAACATTTCTCAACATTTGCTTGATTACACGCATGTCCCATTAATCCAATCCGCCATACTTTACCCGCAAGCGTACCTAGTCCTGCACCAATTTCTAAATTATAATCTTTTAATAAGCGGCCTCGTACTTCGGCATCATCAATACCAACTGGAATAGTGACACTGTTTAACTGTGGCAAATTATCACCTTGTTTAACAATAAATGATAAGCCCATAGCTTCGATTCCAGCGCGCAACACATTATGGTAGTATGAATGTCGTTTCCAAGAGTTTTCCAAACCTTCTTCTTTTAAAATAAGAAGCGATTCGTGCAAAGCATAGAGTGAATTAACTGGTGCAGTATGATGATAAGTTCGTTTACCATCACCACCCCAATAACCCATAACTAAACTCATGTCGAGAAACCAGCTTTGAACTTTTGATTTTCGATTTTGAATTAAATCAGCAGCGCGTTGGCTAAATGAAACAGGAGATAATCCTGGAGGCGCAGATAAACATTTTTGCGTACCAGAATAAATCGCATCAATTTTCCATTCATCTACTTTTAATGGTGACCCACCTAAGGATGTCACAGCATCAACAATTGTTAAACAATCGTGTTTGTGCGCTATTTCAACTAAGGTTTTAGCATCAGACAATGCACCTGTTGAAGTCTCAGCATGTACAAATGCAACAAACCGTGCATCCACATTTGCTGTTAATGTATCGTCTAATTTTTGAGGATCAACGACCTCACCCCAAGCATCTTCAACCACAATCGCTATAGCACCACAGCGTTCAATGTTTTCTTTCATACGATTGCCAAACACACCATTGATGCAAACCACTACTTTATCACCAGGCTCTAATAAGTTAACAAAACAAGTTTCCATGCCGGCTGAACCAGGTGCTGAGACTGGAAATGTTAAGTCATTTTTTGTTTGAAATGTATATTTCAATAATTCTTTAAGCTCATCCATCATACTTACAAAAGCAGGATCGAGGTGGCCTATTGTTGGACGTGCGAGTGCGGATAACACACGTTCACTCACATCAGAAGGACCTGGTCCCATAAGTGTTCGAATTGGTGGTTGAAAAGAGGTTGTCATAAAAGCTGCGCCTATATTAGTTTTTTGTTAAAAATGTCTCGCATTAAAATGTAAATTATACCGATATCCCGTTATAAACTGAATGCAAATCTACAAATATAATCATTTAGTACCGGTATAAACACTACGGTTAAATAACGTTTTGTCATTTAAGATATAATATGGACTATTTTGTCCCCGCATAAAGTAAGTTATAATAACTATGCAAGAATAATCACCAACGAACGGCTAGGCCAAAGAGTAATATATGAGTAATGATAATAGTAATAATCAAATTCCGTTAATTATAAGTGCATCGCAACTTGAACAAGAACTTCAAAATACAACGAATAAAATTTTGCTCGTTGATATAAGCAGCCCCACAAGTTACATTCAAAATCATATTCCAAGTGCGGTCTTTTTGGATTATTCATGGATTGTTCATATTGAACCTCCACGTATGGGCTTAATTCCAAACGAGCAACAATTAGATGCTATATTTAACGCCCTTGGCTTAACTAGTGATACTCACGTAATTGCATATGATGATGAAGGTGGTGGTCGGGCTAGTCGATTATTATGGACATTAGAATCCATTGGGCATACGCAGTATTCATTGCTCGATGGTGGTATTCAAGACTGGATGGCCAACAATCATGCCGTTACCAATAAAGTCTCCTACCCTACTCCGTGTGACGATTTTAAATCGACATTAATTGAAGGTCCGGTTGCCAATCAAGCATTCATTCGAGCACATTTAGATGATGCTAATGTTGCTGTATTAGATTCTCGTTCTGTACCAGAATACACCGGTCAAAAGGCCTTTGCCGAACGAACGGGTCATATTCCAGGTGCTATAAATTGGGAGTGGACGCAGGCAATGGATAAAAGCAACAATCTACGATTAAAACCTCAAGCAGAGTTATCGGCCACTTTAGAAAGCATCGGCATAACTAAAGACAAATTAATTATTACACATTGTCAGACCCATCACCGTTCTGCTCATACCTATATTGTTTTAAAATCATTAGGATATGAACAAATTAAAGGCTATCCAGGTTCTTGGTCCGACTGGGGCAATACTGCAGATTCGCCGATTGAACATTAATGTAGACTAATAAATGTAACTGTACGAGATTTTCTGAATCTCGTACAGTATGTTTAATCCGTAAAGTTTAATTAATAAATTGATATAACTAACCAGGATAGCCCAAATTCTAACTATTACGGTTTTAAATTTACGCTAAATAGTTACAAAAATTAATTAAACGATCGAATGACACCCGTCACAATACCCAAAATTTGAACGTCTTCATTTCGTAAATAAATAGGTTCCATATCTGGATTTGCGGGCTGCAGGCGGATACCGTCCCGTTCAACATAAAATTTCTTCAATGTCACCTGTTCGCCATTTATCATGGCAATGACCGATTGACCATTCTCAGCGGATTCGCGTTTTTGAATGACAATAATATCACCGTCTTGGATATTATCATCAATCATTGATTCTCCACGTACTCGTAGTGCATAACTATTCTTGAGCACCATATTTGACGGCACCGATACTGACTCACGGTTCTCAAATAAGTCTACCGGCACACCAGCTGCAACCCATCCAAGTAGAGGAATTTCAGCCATCGGCATTGAATCAACCAAACACGGTTCTAAATCTGGGCTAAAAATTGGGCGTTTATTCTTATTTATTATATAGTTAACATTATTCATTTAAGTAACCTCTTAGGTTTTAATAACCTTAGCGTTTTTTAACGTTAAATTCAAATAGTTCTCGTCATGTTCTCAATAAAAATTATTAATATTCTGGCTTTTCTTAATTTGATATCCGAAATTCAGTAGTTAACGGTTTTTTGACTAATATTATTCCAACAATCGTGGGATAATATCTAGATGATTCAAACCAATAAAATATACTTCAGTATCATTATCGTCGTTGCCATCATCAGCGCTACAACTGGCTCTTGGTTATATTCTAAAACCGCACATAATGATGCATCAAGTAAAAACCAAGCAGATTTAATTCCGGTGCCTCCCGGCCTTGAATCTATCGCATTAAATCGAGCATTCCCAATTTCCGAGTTCAAACTCATAAATCACAATCAACAACCCTTTTCTGATAAAAGTTTCAATGGGAAATGGTCTTTTGTGTTTTTTGGCTTTACTAATTGTCCGGATGTTTGCCCAACAACATTAACCATGATGCAACAGGTTTGGAATACTGTTAAACAAAAAACCCAACATAACGGGTCACCAAAATTTTCAAAGCAACTTATTTTTGTATCGGTTGATCCGAACCGAGATTTACCAGCCAAATTAAAGTCGTATGTCGAATACTATCATTCCGATTTTATTGGTGTAACCGGACCGTTAATTGAAATCACTAAATTAACCAAACAACTTGGTGTACATTATGCGTATGATAACCAAGGTAAATCTGATGGAAGTTATAGTGTTGAGCACAGCGCCCAAATATATTTAATTGACCCAAATGCTAATCTACGCGCTATTTTTTCAGCACCACATGTCGCAAATGACATCAGCGATAATTTTCTTACTCTAAACACTTATTTTTCAAAATAGCATCATGATTTTTTTTACAAAGATTATTAATTTGAGTTTAAGCGCATTATTACTTTTAAGTCTATCAACTCTGTCTTACGCACAAGAATCCATTACCATCACTAATGCATGGATTGCCGATGCACCACCAAATAGTACAATGTATGCAGGTTATTTAACGATCAAAAATAATAATAATAATGCTATTAAATTATTAACTGTAACAAGTCCTCAATTTCAAAATATTGAAATACACAAATCACAAATTATTAACAACATCGCCAAAATGATAAAGCAACACGGACTATTTATTGAAGCAAACTCAAAGGCACAATTTTCTCCTGGTGGTTTGCATTTGATGATGTTGGTACCCAAAAATACCCTACAGCTCGATAACAAAATAAATTTGGTTCTACAATTTCAAAATAATATTACAGTATCTGTCATTGCAAAAGTTCAAAAACGGTTAAGTAAATAAGCATGTCTATTTCGATTATCAAAGAATATCTATTCTCCTGGCTACAATATATATTACCACACCATGCACTATCATTAATGATGTTGGCATTAACCCGTTGGCAAAACCGATTATTCTTAAACTGGTTTACTCCTTGGTTTATAAAAAAATACCAAGTCGATATGAGTATTGCTCAAAATGAAGATTGGAAATCGTTTGCTAGCTTTAACCAGTTTTTTACACGCGCAATAAAATCTCAACATCGGCCTATATGCGCTGCAGATAAAATTGCCTCTCCAGTTGACGGCTGTGTTAGCCAAGCAGATAAAATACAGGACGGTGTTATCATTCAAGCTAAAAATCATAATTATTCTATGGCTAGCTTGTTAGGTAATCAATCCGAACACATACCAAAATTTAACAACGGCCATTTTACAACACTGTATTTATCACCAAGTGATTACCACCGAATTCACATGCCGATTGACGGCACACTCACTGAAATGGTCCATATCCCCGGAAGATTGTTTAGTGTTAATCCCGCAACTGCGCGAACCATACCAAGGTTATTTGCAAGAAATGAACGTGTGGTGTGTTTCTTTGATACTGAACTTGGTCCAATAGCGGTTGTAATGGTTGGTGCCATCTTTGTTGCTAGTATTGAAACTGTCTGGCAAGGTGTTATTACACCTCCAACGCGTTTTGATATTCGATCCTGGAAATTTAATAAACAAGATATCGCGTTTAAGCGCGGTGAAGAAATTGCTCGGTTTAATATGGGTTCGACAGTCATATTACTATTTGGTGAAGATAAAATATCATGGAATAATGACTTGGTTGCAGAAAAAAGTATTGTTATGGGGCAGGATATTGGCCGTATACTAAACTGACTTGAGTTTAATACGAGGCTAAATTAAGCACGTTCAAATGAAAATGTCAAAACCTCGTTAATGTGTTTTGCGCCAACTAAAAGCATTAATAACCGCTCTAAACCAAATGCAACGCCCGCACAATTTGGTAAACCTGCGTGCAAGGCTTGAATTAGATTGCCATCTATTGGATACAGCGTTTGGTTTGACTCTCTTCTGACTTTTTGATCGTTTAAGAATCGATTATGTTGTTCCTGTGCATCACGCAACTCATGGAAACCATTGGCTAACTCTATTCCAGATACAAACACTTCAAATCGACGCGCGGTTTTTTTATCGATATTCAGTTGTGCTAAAGAAGCTTGTGCAGCAGGATAGTCATACACAAAAATCAAACTTTTATGTGGCATTTGTTCCTGAATAATATGCGACATTAAATAATCACAAATATCATTATGACTAAAATTATCTAAATTATGAATTGATGCAGCAGCATTTTGTTCTACGTATTGCTGTAATTCATCTCGAGTCGATGTAATGGGATTAATATTAAGGTAATTTAAAAATAATTGTTGGTAAGATATTTTTTCAATTGAATCAAAAAATGGGTATTTTATATTAATGCTAGCCATTAACATTTCGATTTCTGTCATTAGTTTAAAATGATCAAAATCCATTCGATACCATTCTAACATTGTAAACTCAGGATTGTGATAACGTCCACTTTCCAACGCCCGAAAAACTTTACAAATTTGATATATAGAGCCCATGCCATCAGCCAGTAATCGTTTCATGGGAAATTCGGGTGAAGTATGCAAATAGAAATTTTGTGGCTTATTACTCGTTTCTTGCTGTTGGACGACAAAACTTTCGATACTCGGATCGGTATTGGCATATTGTGAAATGGCAGGAGTATCCACTTGTAATACTCCCTGCTTTTGAAAAAAAATATGTATAATTGAAATTAAATCAGCGCGAACCTGCAACACTTTTAAACTTGCCGTAGCTTGCCAACAGTTCTCCAACATAACTACAGCACAAATAAACAGAAGCAACTCAGGCTAATCTTCTTTAACACGGCCAAGATATTCTCCATTACGAGTGTCGACTTTAATTAATTCACCTTCATCAATAAAAAGCGGTACGCGAACTACGGCACCGGTTTCTGTGGTTGCTGGTTTTCCACCACCACCAGAAGTATCACCGCGAACACCAGGATCAGTTTGGCTAACTTTTAGAGTCACGTGGTTTGGCGGTGTTATTGCAATTGGAGTACCATTCCAGAGTGTGACAGTTACTTCATCTTGCTCTTTTAACCATTTCTCATTTTCACCAATAGCGGCTTTATCAGCTGCAACTTGTTCAAATGTCTCAGGATGCATAAAATTCCAGAGTTCACCGTCATTATATAAATATTGCATTTCAGTATCCATTACATCTGCTGCTTCAACAGATTCTCCGGACTTGAAGGTGCGTTCAATCACACGGCCAGTAGACAAATTTCGAATTTTCACTCGATTAAAAGCCTGACCTTTGCCGGGTTTTACAATTTCATTCTCGATTATCGAGCATGGCGCATTATCGAGCATTATTTTAAGACCGCTTCGAAATTCATTGGTACTATACGTTGCCATAGCATCCTCTAGTAATGGATTAAAGATTCGATATGATACACCAAACACCTATAATTTCGCGAGTTTCAAATGCCACTACAGAGAATTCTTACCAAGATTCATGGCAAAAATCCTTACAGAACGCTTTTCGTGATCCTATTGCGTTATTAGATTATTTAAACTTACCCAGAAATTTAATCGATAACGATAAAATAAACTCGATTAGCTTTCCAATGCTAGTACCGATGAGTTTTGCACAAAGAATGACCAAAAAGGATCTCCATGATCCGTTACTTTTACAAGTATTACCCATTTTGGATGAGTTACAACATAATCCGGCATACTCATTTGATCCAGTTGGTGATTTAGACTCAATGATTATCCCCGGTCTACTCCATAAATACCAGGGACGGGTATTACTCACCTTGACTGCTGCTTGTGCAGTACACTGCCGTTATTGCTTTAGACGACATTTCCCGTATTCTGACGCGAATATTACTAGCGCCAATTGGCTTAAAATTATTGATTATATCAAATTAAACCGCTCAATAAATGAGGTCATATTAAGTGGTGGTGATCCACTCACCTTATCAGATCGAAAGTTACAAGATGTATTTCAAAACATAGCAGCCATTGATCATGTCGACTATTTACGCATTCATACTCGATTACCCATTGTGCTACCTGAGCGAATAACAACCGAATTATTAACCATCTTAAAATCGAACCGATTAGAAATCATACTCGTCATCCACTGCAATCACCCCAATGAACTAAACCATGAAGTTGAGCAGCAACTCCAAAAAATATCAAATCTTGGCATACTAGTATTAAACCAAAGCGTGTTACTACAAAATATTAACGATGATCCAACCATTCTTGCCCAGTTATCCAAAAAATTATTAAAACTCAAAGTCATACCCTATTATCTTCATCTATTAGACAAGGTTGCAGGAGCGCAGCACTTCGATATTTCCAGAGACAATGCTAAAAACATCTATCGTGAACTTCAAAATAACTTACCAGGTTATTTAGTTCCAAAACTCGTTCAGGAAATTTCGGGGATGCCAAGTAAGGTACCTTATGCAACTTAAATCCTAGATTTAATTCTATTTCTGAAATTTTATGACTTTTTGCTGCCATTAAAGCGCATTTTAAGAAAAAGTCGATACAATCGATATTTATTATGGTTATATCGTTTTATGGATAACATAACTGGCGAAAGTCAAGTTTCAGTGTCATAATTTGTGATAGAAGTTGAAATAAGGCAGGTGCGCTGTACCCCACTTATTACACAATAATTATTCATTGAGGGTAACTCGTGGCAAGTGCACTAGGCTTAGTAAAACACAAATTAAACAAAGCAAGTTCAAACAGCTTTGACATTAGACCAAAGAAAGTCGAAGCGTGGCTAGAGTCATTGCCAAAAGCGAACTTAGGTGAAACGTCGCGTTTAATTTATAATGCATTGCTTGAAACTAACAGCACCATTTATAGTTACCACGATCGCACTCGATTTTTAGAATTAATTCAAGATACGTTGCATTATATAACCGATGGAATGCGTAAACATTTTATTGGTGTCGGATTTCCACTACCGAAAAAAAGCAAAAATGTTGCTAAAGCCACCCAAAAAATATATACCGAAATAGCAACTGGTTACAAAATTTCACTAGAAGACATGCTCAACAGCAATTCTATATTTCCGGATAACCGTTTATTAACTTTAATCATTCATCGCACTCTAACTAGTCTCAGTAGTGAACTATTAACGTCATACCAGACTTATGCTCCTTATCGAAAACATATTTGGCAAGAATTACATAAAATATATTTAATTACACAAAATAAAAAATGCCACCGAACTTTAGTCAATGACGCAGACCAAAATCTATCAAGAAAAACTACGATAAGCGACGAATATAAACGAATATTGTTACTTGCACTGTCATCACCTTATTGCCTGCGCCATGGTGAAGTCAACAAAATATACTCAGCATTAGATCAATGGTCTAATTTAATTGATATATTTGATTTTAATGATAGTGAATATACTAAAGGTGTTTTTGCCGTCGATTCATTAAGTGATTTACCACCTCGTTACTTGGCTATCACGCCAACTGAGTATAAAAAGTCTAATATTTTCTTAATTTCGACAGAGCAATTAACCAACAAATTACGCCATGAGATCCAACACAACCAAGATGTTGGCTCAAGCACATTAGTTGGTCTTGATATGCAACGTCCGAGTCTATCTCATGACTTACTCCGAAAATTATTAAACTTGTGGGGACATGTACCTAAAAGAGCATTTCCACGCTCATCCAAGCATGAGAAAATCAGTATAGCAATGGGGCTAAACTCCGCCCATAGAATTATTTTTGATACGGCTACCCGTAAAAATAAAAACAAAAATAAACAGAGTCAATTCAATGAACCCGCTAAGTTCGAATCCAATGTTACTTTAAAAGATAGCGCATCACAAAATGATGTATGGAATATGGTTTACCCCGCTAGTGATAAAACCAACAATATTATTGAGTTTGAAACCAAAGCTGAAACAACAGTTTCTGATGAAAAGCTAAATAAACATTACAGTACTGAAAATTGGCAAATTGTGAACGAAAGTGCCGGCGGTTACTGTATTCGCTCTGTTAACGATTGCTCCAATAAAGTTCAAGTAGGTGAACTTATTGGTATTAGACGCAGTGGTGATGGCCACACCTGGAAATGGGGAGTTGGTACCGTCCGTTGGATGAAATTCAGTGACGCGCAAGAATTATTTCTTGGTGTTCGAATGATTACACCTGATGCAGCTGCCGTTGGACTTAAAACGACAGTCTCAAGTGGTAAGCATGAAAACTATCATCGCACATTAATGCTGCCTAAATTACAAACCATAAATCAACCAGCAACACTCATTACCCCACCCGTACCCTACCGTGTCGGTAGTCGAGTTGAACTCAAAATATTAGGCAAGAAAATTAATGTTGAATTAACAAAACAGTTAACCAATACCGGTTTATTTGCTCAATTCCAATTTAGCCCGGTAAATGACAAAAATTCAACTCAACAAGATACTAATAACAGCTCTTCAGATTCTCTCAATGATATTGATATTCATTCAGTTTGGACCACTATTTAGTAAACCTCTAAAATTCAAGATATTCAACACCTTGCCGATAGCACCTATGGTAAATAGTAGATAATCAGGTTATCCTACTATCTTATGTTATTCAATAAAATAGAGTGTATCAAAAAAGTAATTAGCATATTAATTACCTCTTAATTACTGTGCAATAATTAGCTCATGAAAACAGGTATGGTTTGTGGACAAAGAGAATATAATTAAAATATTATCGTTATTTGAGTCCTCTGAAGAAGCAGAAGCCTTAATCAATATTTTACGCAATAATGGCCAAATTATCCGTGATGCTCGCGTTGAGGACGAAGAAGATTTACTTCTCGCAATAGACAACAACCCGACCGATCTAATTATTGCAAAATCGGGTAACCCTGAGGTTATTTTAAAGCAAGTACTTGCGGCAATTCAAAATACCGGCAGAGATATACCGGTTATCATTATCACCCCACCCAATACAGAAAATGATGTTTTAGAGCTACTTACGATAGGTGCTCGTGATATTGTTGCTATTGACAATTACGAACGTTTTAAAGCCATAATTAAACGCGAAGCAAATGATCTAAGTCAACGCCGGGCACGTCGTCGAAATGAAAAACTATTGCACGAAGCTGAAAAAAGAACAAAATCGTTAATTGAAAGTTCTCGTGATGCAATAGCGTATATACATGAAGGAATGCACATCTATGTAAACCAGGCTTACCTTAATATTTTTGGTCACGAAAGCATGGACGATGTTGAAGGGATGCCAGTACTTGACATGGTTGATAGTGATGACCATGCAAAATTTAAAGACTTTCTGCGTAAATACACTAAAGGTCAATTAAAAGAAAATAC
Organism: uncultured Thioalkalispiraceae bacterium; assembly: GCA_964420605.1. GTDB lineage: Bacteria > Pseudomonadota > Gammaproteobacteria > UBA6429 > Thiohalophilaceae > CAYQUC01. The sequence continues at coordinate 49,395 of CAYQUC010000005.1, forward strand.
TCTAGAATTACACGCCATCAAAGAGAATGGCCGACGTTCAAATGTGACCTTCGAATTTACCCCCGCGAGTATGGATGGTGAAATTTGTACCCAACTTATAATCCGAGATCAAACTTTAAACAATGAATTAGAAACCAAACTAAATGTTCTCAGCCAGCAAGACTTATTAACCGGCTTATATAATCGAAATTATTTTATAGAACAATTAGATAGATTCATTAGCCAAACGCTTGAAGGCCAAGGTCGTGGTGCAATTCTTTTGTTTCTTCTTGATGGCTATAACAAAATAAAAGAACAATGTGGAATTTCAGGAAGTGATATGTTACTTGCTGATGTTGGTAACGTATTCAAAGATAAATTAAATGATATTGGTGATTTAGCTCGTTATGATGGTCCAGTATTTTCATTATTACTAAAAAATGTTGATGCTAAAAAAATAAACCAAATAACTACTGGCATATGTAAAATCGTAAATGAACATTACTCAGATGTGGCCGGAAAATCAATTAATACTACTTGCAGTATCGGAATTGCATTAATAAATGAAACCACGGCCTCTGCTGGTGAATGTATACAACGCGCTGAAAGCGGTATGAAAATCGCACATAAGGAGGGCGGCAATCAAGCTCACTTTTTTAATCCAGCGGTTGAAGACTTAGAAGAAAATGAACAAGATAGTCACTGGAATGCAAAAATAAAACACGCTTTACGAAGTAATAATTTCACTTTATTATTCCAACCGATAGTAAGTTTACATGGAGAATCTGGTCAGAATTATGAAATATTGATCAGGATGAAAGATGATGATGGTACTATCATCCCACCCAATGAGTTTATACCCACCGCTGATCGTCTCGGACTTACAATGTATATCGACCGATGGATTTTAGGAAACACCATGGTCACATTAGCAGAACAAGCCAAGAATAATATCCAAACTCGATTTTTTATTAAAATTTCGGCAGGTAGTATTGCCGATGATGATTTTTTAATTTGGGTTACTGAAAGAATTAAAAGCCTTAGAATCAACGCTGAAGGTCTGGTATTTGAAATTAGTGAGGATACTGCCCTTAACTATCTTAATAGAGTAAAAACGGTTATCACCGGCTTAAAACAACTAAACTGTCGAATTGCAATAGAAAACTTTGGCATTGAAAAAAATGCATTTAATGCTTTAAAACAACTCGATTTCGATTACGTCAAAATTCACGGTGAATTAATTAAAAATTTAGCGACCAATGTTGAAATGCAAGAACGTGTTAAAGAAATTGCTGAATACTGTACTGATAACAACAAACAAACAATCGCATCCTTTGTAGAAAATGCCAATAATCTTGCTGTGCTTTGGCAATGCAGTATTGATTTTATACAAGGTTATTTTTTACAAGAACCAAAAAAATCTCTTAATTATGATTTTGACGAAGGATTTTAAAGAAACATTTTAATAAAACTGTAGCGTTAGCAAATAAATATACAACTAAAGCACAGCCCTGCAGCATTTTAATTCAAATGATATAACGCCGATATAAAATCATTATCTGTAATAGTATAGGTTGTAAAACTAAAACAACCCATACATTCAATTATGGCAGCACGTTCTAATCTAAAACATGAGAGACTAAACCATCAGCAAGTTTTGGTTCAAACCACGTTGATTTTGGCGGCATCACTTTATTAGCATCAGCAACTGACATTAGATCATCTAAACTAGTTGGAAATAATGAAAATGCAACTTTCATTTCACCCGATTGAACGCGTTTTTCTAACTCACCCAATCCACGAATACCACCAACAAAATCAATTCTGTTATCCACTCTAGGATCTGATATATCAAACAATGGTTTAATTAAATTTTCTTGTAACAAGCTAACATCGAGTCGAGCAACCGGATCTTCTTTTGGAATTAAATCTGATTTTATTGTTAAACGATACCACTTTTTAGTTAAATACATACCAAAAACACCGGCTTTTTCTGGTTTAACTTGTTGCTCCGACGTTTCAATTAAAAATGATTTTGAAATTTCATCTAAGACGGACTGTTCATCTAAGCCATTTAAATTGTTAATAACCCGGTTATAGTCAAGAATTTTCATTTGATTATCTGGAAATAAAACAGAAAGAAAATATTTCGAACTTTCATTATTACGCATTTTAGCAATTCGAGATGCAGCCGCAGATCGATGATGACCATCAGCTATGTATAAACAATCCATAGAATTAAATGTTTGTGTAATTAAGTCAATATCACTTTCATTATCAATTATCCAAATGGAGTGAACGACACCATCATCAGCAGTCAAATTATATAGTGGAACGCTATCACTAACTGTTGAACTCAGTTCATCAATTGCAGAATTGTGACGGTAGGTTAAAAATACCGGACCTGTTTGAGCATTAAGCGCATCAATTTGATTTACCCGATCATCTTCTTTCACTGGACGTGTAAATTCATGCTTTCTAATTTTATTCGAATCATAATCAGCGACAGAAGCAATAGCAACTAAACCAATCTGTTCCTGATTACCCATACGTAATTTATATAAATAGTAATTAGGTTTGTCATCTCTAACAAGAATATCATCATCTATCAGTTTATTTAAATTCTCCAGTCCTTTTTGATACACCTTAGTATCATATGGATCAGTACCTTCGGGTAAATCTATCTCAGGCTTGGAAATATGCAAGAAACTATGAGGCCTGTTTTTGGCTTGTTCTCGAGCTTCTGCCGTATTTAATACATCATACGGCGGCGCAATGACATCTGCTGCGTATTTTTGTTTTGGTTTAAGTGCTGCAAACGGTTTAATCATGGACATAATATATTCCTTATTACAAATTAATATTTAAACAATATCCCACATAGAACTAGTTTCTAAAATGAGGAACTTACTCTTTTTCGTTCAGTATTTATATTTAAGACAAATTACGTAATGCCGTAATTCTAGCTGATAACGAAGGGTGACTAATGAATAACTGATATAGGGAGTTACGAAAGACATTATCATATCGAATCACCAAGTTTGGTGACACAGAATTATTTTTACAGGCTTGTAAACATTCAAGTGCACGTAACATACTCTCATGACCAGCAATTTTCGCACCACACAAGTCAGCATGAAATTCTCTCTGACGACTAAACCACATTACCAACAAGCTAGCCATCCAGGCAATACTTAACTGCGCCATAGTCACTACTAAATAATAAATAACGACATGATAAAATTGCTGAGACTTAAAAAATTTTCCGAAAACAAATTTTAAACTATTTGCAGGTAAATAGACCAAGCAATTTACAATGCCCTGCATTAAGGCCAAGGTTAACATATCACCATTGGCTATGTGAGAAATTTCATGTCCAACAACGCCTTCCATCTCATCCTGCGCCATCACGTCAAGTAACTGTTGGCTAACCGCTAACAAAGCATTATTACGTCTATATCCAGTAGCAAATGCATTGATATCATTCCCCTGATAAACCACTATTTCAGGCATTGTTATTCCCACAGCAGCACTAAGACGCTTAACCGTAGACACAAAACGTAACTCATTGGTACTCTCGGGAATATTTAAGGTACGTGCATCCAAGAAAGTTCTAACTATAAATTTGGAGAGTAAAACGGCGGTTACAGCACCAATGACAACCACAAAAATGGTATACAGTAGTAAATTACTATAATCAGAATAATTAAGATTTCGCCAATTATCAGCATTAATAATTAAGATATTGACAATCAATAAAACCACAACTGCAGCGACAGTAATTGAAAATAAGACCACAGTTTTAATTAAATTTTTCACGGCAACAACATAAAACAGTAATTAACATTTTGATAATTATACATTGACCTTAGCTTAAAACTGAATATAAATTTTCGCAAATTATCCATCCTGTTAATTCTTATTTAACAAAAACATTTAGTCTGTGTCTAAAAATTAACTTATAAAGTGAGGGAAAATAGACATAATAATCAATAACTTAAAAGACACTTAAATAAAATTAAAATTGAACTAATTTCTGATTTAAACCGTCATATAAATACTATAACATTCGAATATAAAAAGACTATAATAGTCTAGTACAGTAAAATTACTTATAAATTAACAAATTAGCAAGCTTCCTTAGATCTTAAACGAGACAATACTTAAAATACTATTCAATGTCGAAACTATACAAAAAAAGCGTGACTCGTATTGCCTTAACACTATCTAAAATCTCAAGCAGGCTCACAGCAATATTTGTTCCAAAACACGTACCAATTGCAGTTAAATTATCGTTAGTAATTACCTTACTAATTTCTGTTGGAATGGTACTATTAGGCTCGGTGATTGTTTCAAATCAAACACAATTAGTTCATGATCAAATAAGTGATTTTGGTAAAGCCATTATCCAACAATTAGCCGAGTCTTCAAAAGAACTAGTATTGTCAGATGACCAATTGGGACTCATGGTTTTAGTGCGTAATCTGAATGCAATTGATAGTATTCTAGGCGTTGTTATCTATTCAGACAGTGGCAAAATACTCGCCTCAACAGGCATTCTGCCCTACGATGATATTATCTCTTTGTATGGAAAATCCGATCAATTAAAAAATGCCAGCTATACAGCTGATTGGAACATTGAATCCAATGGTGCCACCCCGCAACCGGTTACCTCGTACATTGCGCCAATACGCTTTCAGGGAATAATTGCTGGGCATGTCGTTGTTAACTTTAGTAAAAATTATTTAACCAAATATTTAATGCATACTATTCGAGCCATAATTGCGGCAACAGTATTAATGATAATATTAGGAATTATTTCATCATATTATTTAGGTCGACGCCTATCTCGCCCCATTGATACATTTATTAAAGCCAGTAAAGCTATTGATAGCGGTGATTATAATTATAGAATCAAGGAAAGTAGAAATGATGAGCTAGGTCATCTAATTGGCGCTTTTAATACTATGGCCAACGGTCTACTCGAAAAAAATCAAGTAGAAAGCATTTTTTCTCGGTTTGTCTCAGCTAATGTCGCAAAACAAATAATGCAAAATCTAGATCACGTTACCCTTGGTGGTGAACATGTCAATGCATCGGTCATGTTTGCAGATATCGTTGGTTTTACCAGCATGTCAGAAAAATTACCACCACAAGAAATTGCATCCTTATTAAATGAATATTTTACTTATATATCAATCGTTAGCAAAATATTCCATGGCACTATCGATAAGTATATGGGTGATTGTGCCATGGTAGTTTTTGGCGTACCAATTAAAGATGAAGATCATAGTTTTAATGCAATTGCATGTGCGATCATGATTCAAAAATTAGTAAACCGCTTAAATGCACTTCGAATACGTAACGGACAATTCCCTGTGTACTTTCGAATTGGTGTTAACTCTGGCGATATGCTTGCCGGAAATATGGGGGCACAAGAACGGATGCAATACACAGTTGTAGGCGAAGCAGTAAATTTAGCTTCTCGTTTACATACAACGGCTGAAAATGGACAAGTTGTTATCAGTGAATCCATGTATGATAAGGACGATATCCAATGGAAAGTCTCTGCAAGTAAGTGTCAAGAAATTAAACTACGTGGAATTTCAAAACCCGTAGTAACTTATATAGTCAATGATGTAGCCCGCACGTACCGGGATAAAATGGATGCACAAATAGAAGAATTATTAAGAGATAAAATTGTCGCATGATGTTCAAAAGATGTATCTTATTAATAATAATTTTATTACAAATTTCTTTTTCAGGTTGTGCCTATATCAATGCTCAACGTGATGACGTTAACAGCTTAATCACAAAATGGCTTTCTGAACAAGAATACGATAAAGCCAAAAATACTCTTAAACAAGTAAAAACAAGCCATCCTCAATATTCAAAGTTGATGCGGCGAAAAAAAGAAATTTTTGAAAAATCAAATGCCTTCGTAGCAACAACAATCAAACAAGCTCACTTTTTTATAAAAGAAAACAAATGGGAAGATGCCTATACAGTGTATAGTTTTGCTCTAGGCCGAGTATCCAACAATAAAAGTTTGAATTTTTCTTATAAATCTTATCTTTCAAAAAGAAAGAAATACATTAATAATCTAAAGTACATATTGCTTATTAATAATGCAAATCGTTTAATAAAAGATATCCCGGTACAACAAAAAATTGCTTTAGCTATAAAAGAAACCTCAACAGAACAAAATAAATTTGAAAATTTACAATCTCAAGCAACGTCAACGATACAGTTGCTTATTGAGTGTTCAAGTGTTTCATTAAAATCGAAAAAAAATAAACGAGCCAAGAATTGTCTTCAACTCGCCATTAAACTAGGTCCATCTGAAGAATTTAATAAAAAAATAAAACAAAATCAAGCTAAAATCAGCAAACTTTCAGCAAAAAAGAAACGGCGTATAAAAAAAGCCGAATCCAATACTCTGTCAAAAAATATAAAAGAATATAAAGCCGCATTTGAAAAAAATGATTTAATAACAGCGAATAAAATATTAAGTCAGCTATTAACTCAAAATAAAAACAATTATGAACTTACAAAACTAAAATCTATTCTTGACGACGCTATTAATAAAAAGCTGAAAACAGGAATCGAAACAGGCCGAATTCTATATAGCCGAGGAAATATAAAACTGGCGTTGGACAAATGGCGACGACTAATGAAATTAGATCCAGAGAATACTGAACTAAAATCGCATATTAGCCGTGCTGAACGGGTATTACGTAAGTTAAGAACATTAACTAACAAAGATTATACGATAAAATAGCTGAAAACCTTACTCTTCTTCGTCTTCGACAATATCTTCAACTTTTAAACGCTGAACAGTTCTAAAACCACGAGGAAGTTTTAAACCACGCTTACCACTTTCGCTTTCATAGGGTGCCATATCATCTTGTGTAAAGACAGTTTTACGCGTTCCCGTATCAATTACCAAACTATCTTCGTCACTGACTAAAGTCACGGCCACCATAGACTCAGTTCCAGTTTTAGCTTTAGCCGTCGGTATATTGATGGATTTGAGTCCTTTACCTTTAGACATAATTGGTAATTCATCAAGAGAATGGATCAACATATGTCCATCATTTGACACTGCCACTACCCATTGATTTTCGTAATCAGTAACAGCTACAGGTGGTAACATTTTCGCACCAGTAGGGACTTTTACAATGCCCTTACCTTTTTTATTTTTTGTTAAACAGTCTTCAATGGTTACAACTAAACCGTAACCAAACGTTGTCGCCAATAAATACTGTTTTGATGGTGGGCCACTCATAACACCACAAAATTGAGCACCAGATGGAGGAGTTAAACGCCCTGTTAAAGGTTCTCCAAGACCGCGTCCTGATGGTAAAGTATGAATAGGTATACCGTAAGTTCTACCAGTAGAGTCAATGAATACAACTATCTGGTTGGTTTTCGACTGAGTACTATCCAAATACGAATCGCCTGACTTAAAGTTCACTTCTTCAGGAATTAATTCATGCCCTTTGGCACTACGCGCTAATCCATTGACAGATAATATTACTGTTACGGGTTCTGAATTGATCAGATCCGTTTCATCAATCATCGATGCTGATTCACGAACTTTAATAGGAGAACGACGCTTATCACCATGGTTTTGAATGATATCGGTTAATTCTTGTTTGATTAAAGCGGTTAATTTTGCTTTTGAACCAAGAATACTTGTTAACTCATCACGCTCAGCTTTTAATTCTTTTTGTTCTTTACGAATTATAATTTCTTCAAGTTTGGCTAAATGGCGTAATTTTAAATCCAAAATTGCATCAGCCTGGATATCACTGAGCTTGAATTCTTTCATTAATTCTTGTTTAGGTTTCTCTTTAGTACGAATTATATGAATCACTTCATCAATATTTAAAAAGCATTTCATTAAACCAGCTAAGATATGCAAACGTTTTTCGACTTTATCGAGGCGATATTCTAATCGTTTGCGGACGGTATCTTTACGATATACCAACCACTGTGTTAACAGTTCCAGTAAATTGCGCACACCCGGCTTACCGTTTAATCCAATCACATTCATATTAACGCGATAGGTTCGTTCTAAGTCAGTTGAAGCAAATAGATGGGACATCAATTCTTCAACATTAACATCCTTTGACTTAGTCATTATAACTAAACGCGTTGGATTTTCATGATCAGACTCATCGCGTAAATCAACGACCAACGGTAATTTTTTAGCTGTCATCTGAGCTGCAATTTGTTCTAACACTTTAGATGGTGAAGCTTGGTGCGGCAATGCCGTTACAATGATATTGTCTTTTTCCATTTCATATAATGCCCGCATTCGAATCGAACCACGGCCAGTTTTATACATTTGTTTAATTTCTTTGTTGGGCGTAATAATTTCAGCATCTGTTGGATAATCGGGCCCTTTAACAATCTTAAAAAGATCCGTTAACGTTGCATCAGGTTGTTTTAGTAGTAATAAGCAACCATTTATAATCTCAGTTAAATTGTGTGGTGGTATATCTGTGGCCATACCAACAGCAATACCCGTAGTGCCATTTAATATAATATGTGGTATTCGAGCAGGTAATAATACTGGCTCATCAAGAGAACCATCAAAATTAGGCATCCAGTCAACTGTGCCCTGACCCAATTCTGATAATAATAAGTCAGCTATAGGAGACAGGCGAGATTCAGTATAACGCATCGCAGCAAAGGACTTAGGTTCATCTGGTGAGCCCCAATTTCCTTGCCCTTCCAATAATGGATAGCGATAAGAAAATGGCTGAGCCATTAGTACCATGGCCTCATAACAAGCACTATCACCATGAGGATGAAATTTACCGAGTACATCCCCCACGGTACGAGCCGATTTTTTAAATTTAGCGCCGGCTTTCAAACCTAATTCAGACATCGCATAAATAATTCGACGTTGAACTGGTTTTAGGCCGTCCCCTAAGTGGGGTAACGCACGGTCTAAAATAACATACATAGAATAATCAAGATAAGATTTTTCAGTAAAATCTTTTATTGGCATTAATTCTATATTGTCGTCGATTGTAATCTTGCCCATGCTGTTTTTTCTCTTCTAATTTTATTCGTTTAACTTTAATTATTACTTTTAGCGCTATCTTTACTATTTTTTAGTGATGACGATTGCTGCTGACTACCGTATATCTCTTCTAACCCATTTAACGCTTCAGATACACTAAAATGCCAAGCCCAAGCTGTACCAACACCATCACCTTCACGCCAGTACTGATATGCTTTTGAAAACTCTGGAAGCCGTATTTTTGTATTTAAAACTTTTATCACACTCTGCTGTAAAGCAGATTTCAAAAAAGCCATATGAGGCACCGATGTTCTAAATCCTTGCGCCACAGATGGATCCTTCAACCTTATATCTTCCAGTCTAATATGTACCACGACTGCATTTTCAAAGTAATCAACTTTTAAAATGGTTAAAGTTGATTTCTGTTCATCTTGCCTTGCCTGATAACTCCAAACTTGACCGGCAACAAATTCATTCTGCTGTTGTCCATCTAATTGATAGTCAGCTACATATGCAAATGAAATATTGGCATAAACAACAAATAACAAAAACAGAATTATAGTATTCCTAAATTTACACACTTTCCTACCCCCAGTTATTTTTTGTTAATTTTAATTAAAATGCATAATTAAACTTAACATCACTTGTTATGGGGGGGATTATAAAATAGTTGTTACAAATTATTACAAATCGGCTAAATCACCTTTAGATTCAAGCCACGCTTTTCGATCAGATGCACGTTTTTTAGCTAATAAAAGATCCATCATTTGATGACTGCCATCTCCAGGCTCACATGTTAAACGAACCAAACGACGCGTATCTGGATCCATCGTTGTAATACGTAACTGCATGGGATTCATTTCACCCAAGCCTTTAAATCGAGTAATTAACACTTTACCCTTTTTCTTTTCAGCAGCAATACGATCTAAAATTCCCTGCTGCTCAGAATTATCTAATGCATAATACGTCTCTTTGCCAACATCGATACGATACAATGGTGGCATAGCAACATAAATGTGACCAGCTAATACTAAATCTGGAAAATGTCGTAAAAATAATGCGCACAACAATGTCGCAATGTGAGCACCATCCGAGTCAGCATCAGCTAAAATAACAATTTTACCATAGCGTAAGCCTTTTAACTTATCCGATCCCGGATCAACGCCTATTGCCACAGAAATATCATGAACTTCCTGAGAGCCAAGTACTTGAGATGAATCAACCTCCCAAGTATTTAAAATTTTACCTCGAAGTGGCATTACAGCCTGAAATATACGATCTCGTGCTTGTTTTGTTGAACCGCCAGCAGAATCCCCTTCGACTAAAAATAGTTCTCCTAGCTCGACATCCTGTGACGAACAATCGGATAATTTCCCCGGTAATGCAGGGCCCTGCATGACCTTCTTACGGATAACTTTTTTACCTGCTCGCATCCGTGATTGAGCACTACTAATCGCTAACTCAGCAATTTGCTCACCAAATTCTACATGTTGATTTAGCCAAATACTAAAAGAATCTTTTAACACACCGGATACAAAGGTTGCACATTCCCTAGATGACAAACGTTCCTTAGTTTGACCTGAAAATTGTGGCTCTAATAGTTTCACTGATAATACAAAACTAACTTTATCCCAAACATCCTCAGGCGCAAGTTTTACTCCGCGAGGTAATAAATTTCGTAAATCACAAAAATCACGAATAGCTTCAGTTAATCCAGTTCGTAAGCCGTTGACATGAGTTCCACCTTGAGTTGTCGGTATTAAATTGACATAACTTTCATTAACAACTTCTCCCCCTTCAGGGACCCAAACTAAAGCCCAACTGACCGCCTCTTCATTGCCAGTCATCGAGCCTGTAAAGCCATCATCAGGTAGAACTGCGATATCCCCTAAAGTGCTTAACAAGTAATCACTCAAACCATCCTGATAAAACCACTCTTGAGTTTCGTCTTTATTCTCATCGTAAAAACGCACTCGTAATCCTGGGCACAAGACCGCTTTAGCTTGAAGGACATGTTTTAACCGTGACACCGAAAATTTAACAGTATCAAAATATTTCTTTTCAGGCCAAAATCGAAGGCGGGTTCCCGTTTCACGCTTTTCAGCCTTTCCAATTTTTTTAAGTGCCTTACTTCGATCGCCGTGAGCAAAAGACATTGTATATTCTGCGCCATCACGTTTAATATAAACATCAACTTTCTTTGATAAAGCATTAACGACAGAAACACCAACACCGTGTAAACCACCCGAAAATTGATAGTTTTTATTCGAAAACTTACCACCGGCATGTAGCCTAGTCATGATCACTTCAACACCTGGAATTTTTTCACCTTGGTGTTTATCAACAGGCATACCGCGCCCATTGTCTTCTACTTGTAGAGAACCGTCTTTAAATAACGACACGGTAATCTCATTAGCATGACCTGCAACAGCTTCATCGACACTATTATCCAACACCTCTTGAGCCAGATGATTTGGTCGTTCTGTTTGAGTGTACATCCCTGGACGTTTCTTTACGGGATCTAAGCCGGTTAAGACTTCAATTGCGTCAGCATTATAACTGGTAGCCATATTTGATAAAATTCTTCTAACTGTAAGATTTATAAAAAGCGCTTATTCGCACCCATGTTTAACTGCTATTTTAGCGAAATTATTTCACTATGTTTATACTTATGTCGATAAATTTAAATACTAATTTATCGATTATAAAGGTTTAACCGGCTAAATTACTTTAAATAGCAAATAAATTCAATAAGATATCTGAAACAATTAACTATTTTGATTTAATTTAGACGCTTTAATGGGGGCTATATTAGATTATTATTCAGAAATTATCTGAGAAAATACCAAGAAAATGATAAATAGGAGGCATTTATTAACTAAATACTCAATTTATACTTTAAATCGAGCAACCAAACTCTGCAAACGGCTCGACAAGGTCGCTAATTCACTACTAGCCGAAGCCAATTGCTCTGCGCCAGTCGCGGTTTGAGTCGAAACATTCGTAATATTAACAATATTAATGTTTATTTCTTCAGCTACACAACCCTGTTGTTTCGCTGCTTCAGCTATCTGGCTATTCATATGGTTAATTTCGGTTACGGCAGTGGCGATACTGTGCAAGGCGGAGCCAGCCTTTGATGCTTGCTCGGCAGTATCACGGGCTTTTTTACGACTCAATTCCATCGCTTCAACCGCATTCTGGGTGCCTGATTGCAAACTTTCGATCACGTTCTGAATTTCTTTAGTTGACTCTTGAGTACGGCTAGCTAACGTCCTAACCTCATCCGCAACAACTGCAAAACCGCGACCCTGCTCTCCCGCTCGAGCTGCCTCAATCGCAGCATTAAGCGCCAACAGATTGGTTTGTTCTGCAATGCCTTGAATCACTGACAATACTGAGCCAATACTTTCACTGTCTTGCTCAACTTTATTAATCACTTGAGAAGCTCGTTCAACTTCGGTCACTAATTCCGAAATCGAATCAATGGTGTCACTCACAATAGCATTACCTTCGATTGTCTTTTCATCGGCTTGTGTCGCAGCACTAGCTGCATAATTTGCGTTATTTGATACTTCTTGAACAGTTGATGTCATTTCTGTCATTGCAGTAGCAACCAGATCAGTTTCATATTGCTGCTTCTTTGTTCCATCCCGAGTATCATTCGTTATCAATGACATCTGCTCCGCTGCCGAGGCCAATTGAGCTAATGAACCCGATATCTCGTTTATTGTTTCTTGTACTTTCGCTACAAAATGATTAAATCCATACCCTAGTTCTGAAATTTCATCTTTCCCATTAGCCTGTAATCGGCTAGTGAGATCACCATCACCTTCCGCTATTTCATGCATTGCATAAACCGCATTGTTCAATGGTTTTGTTATCATAAAACTAATAACCCAAGCAGCGCATAGTGCGATTAATATTCCGACTAGTAACATTCCAATAACGATAACAATTGTTTCTTCAACATCTACTAATAAATTTTTACTTGTAACTTCAGTTGATTTTTTTTGTTCCGTGACAAGTAAGTTTAGCTCCTGACTAATTAATTGTAACAATGGCCCTACCTCAGTACGTAAAATGTAGGCATCTTGCCGCCATTGATCGCCTTTACTTAATTTTTTAATATATTCAAATCGAGTGTTAACAGTAATAAATAAATCTGAAAACTGAGAAATTGAGTCATCTTGATCAAAAGTCAAAATATCTGCTTTAGACTGAATTTTTTCGATAAATTGTTTCGTGCTATCACTATACAATTTTATTTCATCTAGTGAATTATCTCCTTGAAAAGCCAAAAATGCTCGTATACCGTTCATGGTACGTGACCAAAAATAACGTAAACTATTAAAGTCATTTAATAACTGTTTACGCTCATCAGATGACTCTTCCTCATCCTCTGATAATATCGCTTGTGTAACTAATTGCAGCATTTGTTGACTCACCGGGTTTATTTCCTTTGCTGCATATGACATTCCGGGAATATTTAATCCTACATCCTTAGCATAACTAAATAATATTGTATGATAGCCATCGTATTTTACGAGTATTTTTTCAATACTAGCCACCCGCTCAACAAGTTTTTTATTATTTTTAACTAATTTTAGTTTCTTTATTATTTCAATTTCTTTTTTTGCATCACTAATATTCTTTGAATATACAACTTTATATTCATCTTCTTTACTAACTAAATAAAACCCTAACGCCTGTCCTGAGCGTTCAATTTTTTCTAATAAAATCATCGAATGAAAAGCCATAGGTTGGCTTGAATTAACAACATAGGACACACTGATTTTAGTTTTAATTAAACTACTAATCGCACTCAAAGCCACAACGCATAAAATTACAGTCATTAATATAAATCCGAACCAAATTTTAGTCCTAATTTTAAAACGACCACTAAGAGATACAAATTTATTGGTTAACATAGACATAGTGTTTACATATTAAATTTTAAAACGCCCAACTAAAGCGTTAAGGTTATTTGATAATTCCGCCACACCGGTGCTTGAAATAGCCAGTTGTTCTGCATCACTTGCAGTTTGATTGGCAACATCGGTTATATTAACGATGTTCTGATTAATTTCTTCAGCCACTTCACCTTGTTGTCGAGCAGCTTCGGCTATTTGACTGTTCATATGATTTATTTCTCCAACCGACTGTGTAATATTTTTTAAGGCTGTACTTGCTTCCGATACTTTTTCGACTGTTGCAGTTGCTTTAATTCGACCCGACTCCATAACGGCCACCGCATTTTGAGCACCAGATTGCAACTGTTCAATAACGGCTTTAATTTCTTGAGTAGATTGTTGCGTTCTACTGGCCAACGTTCGCACTTCATCAGCCACAACAGCAAAACCACGACCTTGTTCTCCTGCGCGAGCAGCTTCAATGGCCGCATTGAGCGCAAGTAAATTTGTTTGTTCGGCAATACCTTGAATAACTTCTAAAACAGAACCAATTTTTTCGCTATCATGTTCCACTTTTTGAACAACTTCGGCTGCTTTTTCTACTTCATTCGCAAGCGCATTAATAGAATCCTTTGTTTGAGATACTACCGTGTGACCATCACTCGCTTGAATATCGGCCTGCTTTGCGGCATCTGCTGCAGTGTCGGCATGTTCTGCGACTTGTTGTACCGTAGCGGTCATTTCATTCATTGCCGTTGCGACTAAATCAGTTTCTGATTGTTGCCGAGTTGCACCATCTCGTGTATTTGTTGTTATTATTTCCATTTGACCTGCTGCTGAAGAAAGTTCAATTGATGCTTCTGAAACGTCTAGCATCGTTGATTGAATTTTTTCAACAAAGCCATTAAAACTTCTTGCAAGGTCAGAAACTTCATCTTTGCCGCAAGCAGTTAAACGACTCGTTAAATCACCCTCACCTTCTGCAATATTATTCATCGTATTAACTGCTATACTGAGCGGTTTTGAAATCAAATATGAGATAATTAGTGCACATGTTGTGCCTAATACCAATCCTATAATCAACAACGTTATTACCAGTACAGTTGTTGAATCAATTTGATTTTCTAGCTTATTCGATAACGCCGTGGACTTATTCCGTTCATCACGAACTAACATTTTAATTTCTGTCTTGGTTTTCTTGATCAAGGGGCCTAATTTGGTGCGAATAATATAAGAGTCAGCACGCCATTTTTCACTTCCATGAATTTCGATCATTTTATCTAATAGCACATAAAACTGTTTAATTTTTTCAGCCGAAAGAACAATAGCATTTTCTTGTTCAAACGTTAATAAATCACCATAGGACTCAATTTTTTTCAAACCATCAAGAACGGCTACACGAAACAGGTTTAAATTATCCAGTGCTGGCTTACGACGAAAAGCCATATAAGAACGATTAGAACTGATAACATTTAACCAACTTAATCGAAGCGCCATAATTGCAATTAATAACGGCCGCCGTTGTTCTGAGGCTTCTTCATTTTCTTCAGATAACAGCATTTCAGATAAATTTTGTTGAATAACACGAGCCAAGGGATTCATCTTTTCAGCAGAAAGACCGATACCTTTAAAATTTTTGTTAAAATCAGTCGCAAGTTCTAACATTTCATTTTTATACAAACTATAAACTTTAATGTTTTTTTCAATGTCGATAATTTTTTGTTGAATGGCTTTATTATTTTTTACTGCTGGCATGGCTTTAATATCCATTACTAACTTTTTCAATTTGAGTAATGATTTCAAATAATTTTGTTTCTCATTATCAGCATGACTTAATAAATAAAATCCTAATGCTGAATTTGCTTCATCAAGCGCATCCACCAACTCCATTGACATTAAAACCATTGGTTGATTTACACGAACAACCGTATTAACACTCGAGGTAACATTCGATACACTAAACAAGGTTGACACTGCTATCGCGACCAAAAAAGCCATTATTAAACCAAACCCAAACCACATTTTTGTCTTGATTCGAAAACGCGAAAAAATCGTATTAACATTAAAATAACTACTATTACCCATAATCAACTATTTAACTCCAATAATTTAACGACTATAAATTTTTATCTATATAGCGTTATATCGGAAATTTAATAATTAACTTTAGATATTGTGTGTTTAATATAGGGTTATTAAGGTGAATAAAGGGGGAATTTCTAGAGCGGATAAGGCAAGATAACTAGCTGTTTCTATTCAACAAAACTGATAGTGTTACAACGACATAACACTATCAATTTTTGAAATGCAATATTTTTTGTAAACTTGGCTATTTAAGTTAAGTACACTCCCAGCCGATGAGCAACTTCTTCATACGCTTCGACAACGCCACCAAGCCCTTGACGAAAACGATCTTTGTCCATTTTTGCCCGTGTTTCAACATCCCATAAACGGCAACCATCTGGGGTAAATTCATCACCGAGTATTAGCTTGCCTTTATAGCGACCAAACTCAAGCTTATAATCTACTAATAATAGACCCGCATCTTTAAATAATACCTTTAAAATGTCATTGATTTTAAAGGTTAGTACTTTCATATCCTCAACTTCGGACTCAGTAGCCCAGCCAAAGGTGTTAATGTGAAATTCATTAATCATTGGATCATGAAGCTCATCATTTTTTAGAAAAAATTCAAATGTTGGAGGCGTTAAATCGATGCCATCTTCAACGCCAAGTCGACGACATAAACTGCCAGTACTAATATTTCGAACCACACATTCAATCGGTAACATGTCTAATTTTTTGACCAAAGAATCTTGATCCGACAATATTTTATCGTGGTGAGTATCAACACCTGCTTGTTGAATTTTTTCCATAATGAAGGCATTGAATTTATTATTAACCATGCCTTTTCGATCAAGCTGTTCAATTTTTTCACCGTCAAATGCTGACGTATCATTTCTAAAATGTAAAATTAATCGATTTTCATCTTCTGTGGTATAAACGGTTTTTGCTTTACCTGAAAATAATTCAGAGACTTTTTTCATTTTCTTTACCTCAAACTTAATGCATTTAATATTTAAATTTCTTGCCAATCAATACCATCATGCTGATTTATGATCGATATTTCAGTATTTTTATTCAGTAGGACTGATCGTAAACTATCTAGCGCTAATTCTTCTTTATTATTTTTTTCGCTTATGTGAGCGATAATAATTTTCTTTAAGTTTTCATGTTGAATTTCGTTAAGTAATTTTGACGCTTGTTCATTGCTTAAATGACCATACAATCCACCAACTCGTTTTTTTAAGGATATCGGATAAGTTCCATATTGCAACATTTTTGTATCATGGTTACATTCTAATAATAATGCATCACAATCTTTTAATTGCGTTAAAATATGTTCAGTGCAATGCCCAACATCGGTTAACATAGCAAAACGAATTTTCTTATCACTGAAAATAAATTGGCAAGGTTCGTTAGCATCATGAGGCACGGTATACGATTTAACAGTGATACCACCGATATCAATACTGTCGTCCACTGCAATGTATCGAAGATCTGGGATATTACCCAAGCTTTTGTATTTTGCGGTTCCACGAGTCATACAAACATTTAATTTATACTTTCGGGCAAATGGGCCAACACCTTTAATGTGATCACCGTGCTCGTGTGTAACAAACAAGGCTGATATATCTTCAGGAGCTAGATCCAATCGCGCCAGTCTTCTTTGTGTTTCTTTCGCAGAAAAACCACAATCCACCATTATTGTGGTTGTGCCGTTTTGTATAACGGTTGCATTACCTTTACTACCACTACCCAAAGATGCAAAACGCATTAACGAATCAACCTAATTTAGATTATTTTAACAATTTATCTAGTTTTTCAAGTATACGTTGTTGTAACGGTGATTTATTTTCATCACCTTGACGCGTTAAAATACGAATTTGAGTTTTCGCTTTTTTCTCTTCTAGAGAAATAATAAATTGTGTAATTGACGGTTTTTCATCACTAAATAACGTTGAAAAGAAACCCGTGTTTTTCATTTCTGATTCAATAAATGACTTTGACAGTTTTATATAATAAATACCGGCACTGCGATTTTTATCTTCAACTGCAAATCCTAATCTATCAATCGCTAAACCGGTTCTACGCCACGTACGAGAAAAAATTTCATTGACATTAAGTGCTATAATTTTGCCATCTGTTTTAACCAGATTGGTTCGTTTTTGTTGTTTTGAGTTTGCAAACACTTTTGTAATTTCGGACTTATCATTTCCGAGATAAACCAAAAATCGTTGCAACATTTCAGCTTCTAACTCAAGATTAGAGTTTCTTAGTACCCAAACTTTTTCTGTCTCAGCGCTATCCTCAAGCTCTTTTTCTTTTTCAATTACCCCTTGATGAGTTAAAAACATCAATGTTCGAGTATTGTTATTATTTCGTTCCAATCGAACCCGGTATTTATCTTGCTGTCCTGAACTGCGTAACATTTGAGAAAACCAGTTTGTTGGTATATTGGCACGATTTTCTAGCCAATCGGTCTCAATAATACCAAGTTTTGGTTCTTTTATTTTTATTTCGAATCCCATTTGTTCAAAAAAACCAATGGCTTTACTCCAAATATCTTTTGGTGTTGCATCAATTTCTAACCAACGAATAGCACCATCGCGAACTAAACGAATCCCTGTGGTACGTACTTTTAATAACTCATCAACGCCTTTAGACGTTTTTTGGGAATAAATTTTATACGTAGTGCTCTGTGGTGCTATTTCAGGCACAGTTAACGCACGATTTTGTGTCGGTAATGTAATATCAGGTGGCACGATTAGTGGTTTTTCAGTAGCCACAGAATCATAAACTGCAATTTCGTTGGAACTTGAGCAATTAACGAGGAATAACATAACGGGTAATACAAATAATACTGCTTTTACACGTGTGTAAGCATAATACATAATAATTTCACTTATAATTTAGTAATCGGTTTCAGAGCACGTTGGCACTTTTTAGTGCGGAACGCACAGTTTCATGGAATTCACTTGATAGCAACGTTAACGGTAATCGGATACCAGTCGGTATTTTTGCCATCTCCATTAGCGCCCACTTCACAGGAATGGGGTTAGCTTCAACAAATAACTTTTCGTGCAGGGGCATTAATTGTTCATTGATTTTTAATGCAATTTCGCGATTGCCCATTAAAGCAGCACTGCACATTTCATGCATCAATTTTGGGGCAACATTGGCGGTAACTGAAATATCCCCCTTTGCTCCAAGAAAGATAGCTTCTAAGGCTGTAGCATCATCTCCACTCCACACATAGAAATCATCTGGACAGAGATTAATTAAATCTTTAATTCTAGCCATATCACCTGTCGCTTCTTTTATACCGATAATGTTATCAACTTCAGACAAACGTTTTACTGTCTCAGGCAACATATCAAGTGCGGTGCGTCCCGGTACATTATATAAAATCTGGGGTATTGAGACAGCATTAGCCACTGCTTGGTAATGCAGAAATAATCCTTCCTGAGTCGGCTTGTTATAGTACGGTGTTACCAATAAACAGGCATCTGCACCGGCTTGTAACGCACACTCGGTCAATTCGATCGCTTCAGTGGTCGAATTGGCTCCAGTACCTGCAATCACTGGGATTTTTTTATTAGAAAAATCAACAACTTGACGTATAACATCACAATGCTCTTGTTGTGTCAACGTGGCCGATTCTCCGGTTGTTCCCATTGCAATAATGGCATCTGTACCATTCTCAATATGAAATTCAACCAATTGTTGTAAACTGTCAAAATCAACACTGCCGTCATCGCCCATTGGCGTGATTAAGGCAACCATACTACCTTGAAACATATTTTTTCCCCACAAAATCCAATTGCAATGGTACTGTAGCAATGAAAATTGAACAAGCAATCATGGCCTGAGTGTCTTAAAAAATATCACTATAATGACAATTTAACTGTATTTTTACTGATTTTTACTAAAAACACCAATATCGACATAAGTATTAAATTCACGATTATTTAAACAATTGATTTAAGCATTTTATAAACATCATTTAAGATAATAAAACTAATATAAGTAATACAATAAATGGAGTTTTAAATGCAATCTGATGAAAAGATATTACGAGAAATACGAATAAACCCAATTGTCCCAAATGAATCGGTGCTAGTTGCTACCGCCCGGAGTATGCGCCCTCAAAAAGATGAGCAAGCTGCACCCCGCGACACCCGAAGCCACGTCGCTAAATGCCCCTTTTGCACAGGTAATGAGTCAATGACTCCACCAGAAATTGCCTGTTACCCTAGTTCGGAAGACTGGAAAATTCGAATTGTTGAAAATCTGTATCCCGTGCTTGGTGACGATAAAAACACACCAATGCCGACATTTGGTTTACAGCAAGCAATTGAAGGATATGGCCGACATGAGGTTATTATTGATCACACCCAACACGGTATCGCCATTCATGAAATGAGTATTGAACATCTATCATTATTATTTTTAGCCTATAAAGATCGAATGATACAAATATACCAAATGGATGACCGCTTAAAATACGTTTTGGTTTTTAAAAATTTTGGCCCTGCGGCAGGTGCAAGTATGTCTCACACTCACAGTCAGATCATTGCATTACCCGTCATTCCTCAGAATGTAAATGATGAACTTTTTCACTCGAAACAGTATTATGACAAGCACCACAAATGTATTTTTTGTTGCTTAATTGATGAAGCGCTCACCTTTGAAACAACTATTTATGAACGTGATACCGGTAAAGTGTTAAGGCAAATTAATGTTGGACAATACGTCATTGAACGCACAGATTTTTTTATCGCAATAAAACCCTTCGCTAGTCGCTATGAGTGGGAAGTTCAAATACTGCCATTATCACATTCCAGTGATTATTTAAACTTAACCCAAGAACAAAGCGTTGATCTCGCAAAAATTATGAAAAATACAATGTCAAGATTAGATGCCGTTATCGGAGGTGCACAATATAATTTTTTCTTACATTCACAACCTCATGGTGATGATAATACTTCCTATACTCAAAGCTACCATTGGCATTTAGAGATATGTCCTCGAACCTGTATTCCGAGTGGTTTTGAACTTGGCTCAGGTTTGTTTGTTAACACCATTAGTCCTGAGGAGGCTGCTGAACAATTACGAGAAGTAAAAATATAACACTAATCTGATTTTAATTTTATATTTATAGTAATATTAAAAAAAGATTCATAAAAGGAAAAGAAATTGTCAACAAGTAACTTATTAGTATTATCAGCACTCGGCCATGATAAGCCGGGGTTAGTAACCGAACTTTCAAATACCATTCTATCGTTTGGTTGTAATATAGTAGACAGTCGAATGACCGTGCTAGGCGGAGAATTTGCAATAATAATGCTCATTAGTGGAAATTGGAACAATATTGCAAAACTGGAGTCATCACTACCAGGCTTGCAGGAAAACTTGAACTTGTCTGTAAGCTGTACGCGAACCGATAAAAGACAATTAGAACGAGATGCTTTACCCTACTCTGTTGAAGTCATCGCACTGGATCATCAAGGTATTGTGCATGAACTCGCAGAATTTTTTTCTACTCGAAATATTAATATTTATGAACTGTACACCGGGAGCTATAATGCGGCTCATACCGGTACACCGATGTTCACTTTAAATATGATTCTGGAAATTCCAGCTAAAACTCAAATTGCTGTTTTACGTGATGAATTTCTTGAATATTGTGACCAATTAAATCTCGATGCTGTCATTGAACCAATTAAATCGTAAGGATAATAAATGACGAATGTCACAATCGGTAAAAAAATACCCAAATTTAGTATTAATGCAACAGGTGAAAAAAAAATATCACTATCTGATTTAAAAGACAAAAATGTCGTACTATACTTTTACCCAAGAGACAATACTCCGGGTTGTACAAAAGAAGGAATAGCATTCAGAGATAATATAACAAAATTTAAACGACAGAATACCGTTATTCTTGGAGTCTCACGCGATAGTGTCCGTACTCATGAAAACTTTAAAGAAAAACAAAAACTCCCGTTTGATTTGTTATCCGATACTGAGGAGGTACTATGTGATTTATTCGATGTCATAAAAATGAAAAATATGTATGGTAAAAAAGTACGTGGTATTGAACGAAGTACATTCATAATAGACACCCATGGAAAACTACACCAGGAATGGCGAAAAGTGAAAGTTGATGGTCATGTCGATGAAGTACTAAATGCAGTTAAATTATTAAATAAATCCTGACTATAGATGACAAATAAAAAAAAGAATAAAGAAACTAATCGAATATTTGTATTAGACACCAACGTACTAATGCATGATCCAACTGCCCTACTCCGATTTCAAGAACACGACATATTTTTAGCTATGATTGTTCTTGAAGAGTTAGATAATAATAAAACAGGGCCTTCAGAAGTCGCTCGTAATGCTAGGCAATCTAGCCGTTTTCTTGATGAGCTAATGAAGGGGGCAACACCCGATGATATTGAAAAAGGCATTAGTTTAAATTTAAACTCATTAGCCGATTCTCTAAATATCGACAACAAGCACTTTGGCCGGTTATTCTTCCAAACCAAAAACTACTCTACAGCTTTGCCACAACAATTTCCTGGGAACAAAGCCGACAATAATTTGTTAGCAACTTGTATCGCATTACAAGAAATTTTAAGTGACTCAAAAATAACATTAGTCTCAAAAGATATTAATCTTCGAATTAAAGCCGCAACCATTGGCTTACACGCAGAAGATTATTACAACGACCAAGTGCTTGATGACGTTAATTTACTGTATTCCGGTAGCCGTGAGCTACCCACTGATTTTTGGGAAAGTCATGGCGATCGAATGGAATCATGGGTTGATGCAGGAAAATCATTTTATAAAATAACCAATCCAACAGAAAATGATTGGTATCCAGGTGAATTTCTAACCAACGATAATGAAAGAAATAGTGAGTTTATCGTTAGAAATTATCAAAAAAATGAATTAACAATTGAAACCGCGCGAAATTTTCATGCCTCACACAATACTGTCTGGGGAATAAATGCTCGAAATCGCGAACAAAATTTTGCGTTAAACTTATTAATGGATCCCAATATTGACTTTGTTTCATTAATGGGGATAGCAGGAACCGGAAAAACCTTGTTAACGCTTGCTGCCGCACTTGAACAAACACTTGAGACAAATTTATATCGCGAAATTGTAATGACTCGCGCCACCATTCCCATTGGTGAAGAAATTGGCTTTTTACCGGGTACCGAAGAAGAAAAAATGGCTCCATGGATGGGCGCATTAATGGACAACCTTGAAGTATTAACCAATACTGAAAATGCAGAAAATGGCGGCGAATGGGCTCGAGCAGCTACCAACGATTTACTCAGTAAACGCATAAAACTTCGATCAATCACATTTATGCGGGGTAGAACTTTTTTGAACCGATTTATAATCATTGATGAAGCACAAAATCTAACGCCCAAACAATTAAAGACCTTAGTCACTCGTGCAGGACCAGGAACAAAAGTTGTGTGCCTTGGTAATGTTGCTCAAATCGATACTCCGTATTTAACCGAAACAACGTCTGGTCTAACGTATACCGTTGATCGATTTAAAAAATGGCAGCACAGTGGCCATGTTACATTAAGACGAGGTGAACGCTCGCGTCTTGCTGATTTTGCTTCAGATGAATTATGATGAAATATCGTTAAAAATAACTTCTAATTATTTAGGGTGATTCAACAACAACCTGTTCGGTTCTTGGCCAAGCACGTAATATCGCATTAATTAATGTTGCTAATGGGATAGCAAAAAATACCCCCCACAAGCCCCACATGCCACCGAACAGAAGTATGCTAATAATAATAGCGATAGGATGAATATTAACAACTTCAGAAAACAGTACCGGTACCAACACATAACCATCAATCGCATTAATAATAAAATAAATTAACAATAATGCATACAATTCTGTTCCAAAACCAAATTGAAAATAAGCGACAAGTACAAACGGAATGGAAACGATCATAATGCCAATGTAAGGCATAATAACCGAAGCACCAACTAAGGCAGCTAGTAATATTGAATATTTTAAACCAAAAAAAGCAAAACAAATATACGTTGCCATGCCTAATATTAAGAACTCCCAAAACTTACCCTTAATATAACGTCCAAGTTGTACATCAAGTTCTAGCCAAACCTTATTTGCAAGCCCTCGCTGGCTCGGCATGTATTTAGACAGCCAATTAATTATTTGCCATTTGTCTTTCATAAAGAACAACACCAGCATAGGTACAAGAATTAAATAAATTAATGCAGTGACTATTGCAGGAATCGACGCTAGGGACATTGTCAAAACAAATTGTCCAAACCCCGCTATTTTTGACGTTATAACATTAGCAAGTGTTTCAATTTCTCTTGCAGGAATAAAATGAAGTTTATTTTGTAATGCCAGCAAACTCACTTGCCCTTTGCCCACATAACTTGGTAATTCAGCTATAAATTGCGTTATTTGCTCTAACAAAATTGGGATTAAACCAAATACAAAAAAGAATAATATGGTAATAAATAATAAAAAAATCCAAACCACAGCATATCGACGGCGAGCACCGTGTTTTTTCATGAATTGAACTGGACTTTCCAATAAATAAGCTAAGACTACTGCAGCCAAAACAGGTGCTAACATATCACCTAATAATATTACAATTGTAAAACCAAATATTAATAAAAAAGCGAGGAGAACGGCTTGTGGGTCTGTAAAATTTCGAAGATACCATTGATTAATAGTACTAAACATTAAGCTTTAATTTTTCCACTTCTCAAACTGGTTGAGAAATTCTGCTTCGAGATTATCAATAACCTCGTTCGCTGAAATTCCATGAATAATATGTCGAGTCATGTGATTTGATATCTCATTTAATAGAACAGATTTATCCAGCATTGGATAGGTTGCAGATAATCGTTTGATCGCCTTAATAACCGACTCTTTTTCAGGACGAGGAATATTCAGTGGTTCGGTAATTTCGGCTAACGATGTTCCCAACGAAGTTTCTCGTGAAACAAGAAACTCCGCATACGAAACCAGTGAGCCCTGATCTTGCTCTGACAAGTTTGAGAAATGGCTTAATAATGTTTTTTTAAGATTACTCAAACTTTTTTAAACAGTAGTGGCTGATTCTTTGTTACTTTCAGATGTCTCATCTTCAGTACAATAATTTCTGGCAAAGTTTAATAACTCATCCATGGCATTAACTCTAAACTTTTGTTTTTGATGTACAAAGGAAAAAGGTCTTTTAATAACTGGATTTAATTCTACGGCACAAAGAGTTTTAAGCTTTAATTCATTTATAATTGTCGCCTTGGATACAATAGAAACGCCCATACCCGACTCAACAGAACGTTTTATAGCTTCCAAGCTACCAAGCTCCATTGCAATATTAAGCTCTGCATCACTGATTCCGGCATTGTGAAAGTATTCTAATGTTACTTCAAGTGTACCCGATCCTTCTTCGCGACAAATAAATGGGTATTCGATAAAGTCATTTATTTGAACACTTTGTTTTGATGCTAAAGGATGGTCAAGAGGCACAATTAACACTAAACTGTCCATTCGACATTTTTCGACGACTAGGTTCTTATTTAAAACAGGGGCTTCGACGACTCCAAGATCAATTGCATTATTTTCAACTAAGTTAACAATGCCATCAGTATTGGCAACTTTTAATCGAATAGTCACTTCAGGAAATTTCTTTTTAAAATCACCTAATAACGATGGCAACATATATTCAGCAACTGTAGTACTAGCACCCAAAATAAGCACACCACTAATATCACCTGTTATTTCTCGTACAGCATGATTCATTTCGTTATAAAGTTTAAAGATACTTTCTGCAAAACCGTAAATACGACTACCCGCCTCAGTTAAACTAATGCGGTTATGGGTTCGATCGAATAATCGAGTATTAAAATATTCTTCTAATTGCCTTACTTGAAAAGTAACGGCAGGTTGTGTCATGTGTAACTCTTCTGCTGCTTTAGTAAAACTTAACAAGCGAGCAACGGTGTGAAAAACTTGTAATCTTCTATCGGCCATTTTATTTAATTCTTATAGTTAGTAATGTAAGTAATAGTTAGTAATAATTATTATTTATTCTTTATTCGATAAATTTAATAAAGAATATTAACAACTATTCATATTAAAGATACACCTATTAATTTCATTTAATTCTATTATGTTTTATTATTTATAAAATTCAATAAGTTAAACAAAAGGCTTATAACCTCTAGATATACCCATAAATGAATAGTAATCGATTTCGTATTGAATATAATACTAATTTGAATAATTAACAATCAATTTCGACTTAATGACAATTTCATACTCGTTTAATACTGATATCGTTAGTTAAATGTGAGTAAACAATTAGGAATACTGTATTAAACTTGATACTACTGCTGTCCAGGTTTGTGCAATATTAGTCCGGTTATAGCCTCCACCACCCATGACCACTAAACGTCCTGAACAAATGTCATCCGACATTAAACACAATCGTTGTGTTGCATAGCTATGTGCTTTAGATGTAAATTGTAAATGTGTAATTGGATCACCCGATATACTATCTGCTCCACATTGAAATAAAATAAACTCCGGTTTATGCTTTAAAATAAACAATTCAATTTTTAACCAATTTTTCATAAAAACTGTATCGCCAGAGTCTACCGCAACAGGAAGATTTAGTTTTGTACCGACGGCATCT
>CAYQUC010000006.1:0-72759 GCA_964420605.1 uncultured Thioalkalispiraceae bacterium
ATGGGTTGCATGTATGTCGTTGGTGATTTTTTTGTTGCGTTTAAATTGTTTTTACCTCAGGTAGTTAAATCGGCGCGGGTCATGAAAAAAGCGGTTGCATATCTATTACCTTTTATAGAAGACGGTAAAAGCTCGGCCATGAAGTCGAATGGTAAGATTCTAATGGCAACCGTAAAAGGCGATGTTCATGATATTGGTAAGAATATTGTCGGTGTGGTTTTGCAATGTAATAATTTTGAAGTACTCGATATTGGAGTGATGGTTCCTGCGAATAAAATACTCGATACGGCCAAAGCTGAAGGCTGCGATATTATAGGCCTGAGTGGTCTCATCACACCGTCACTTGATGAAATGGTACACATGGCCAAAGAAATGGAACGTCTTGATTTTGATATTCCATTATTAATCGGTGGAGCCACTACCTCAAAAGCGCATACAGCAGTTAAAATAGAACAAAATTATCATGGCCCGACCATTCATGTTAAAGATGCATCACGCGCAGTGGGTGTCGCACAAAATCTGGTTAGTGCTGAAAAGAAAGAGAGCTACATTGCAGGTATTCGAGAAGAATACGAAAAGACTCGAGTAGCATATGCCGGTCGTCGGGCTAAAATTAACTGGCTTGGGCTTGAAGCTGCTCGAAACAATAAATTTAAAATTGATTGGTCAAACTGCACACCAGCCGTACCACGACAACTAGGCTTGCAAATCTTTGATGATATGCCTTTGGAGTATTTAGTACCGTATATCGATTGGACACCGTTTTTTCACACGTGGGAACTCAAAATGAGTTATCCCAAAATCTTTGACGATACTAAAATCGGTGAAGAAGCAACAAAGTTATTTAATGATGCCCAAGACATGTTGCACACTATAATAAAAGAAAAATGGTTAACTGCGCGTGCGGTTACCGGATTTTTTCCTGCTAATAGTACCGATACTGATGATATTATTGTGTATCAAGATGAATCGAGAAATAAAGAACGCGTAACATTGCACCACCTGCGTCAGCAAACTATTCGTCCCCCCGGTAAACCAAATCGTTGTTTGAGTGATTTTGTTGCCCCTGTTGACAGCGGTAAAAACGACTACATCGGAGCTTTTGTTGTAACGGTTGGTATTGGTATTGATGATCATGTGGCGCGATTTGAAAAAGAACATGATGATTATAGTTCGATCATGTTAAAAGCATTGGCTGATAGATTAGCTGAAGCTTTTGCTGAACACATGCACGATCGAGTGCGTCATTTAGATTTTTGCACTGAGGCAGGAAACTGGTCACCACGTAATGGTTTAACCAATAAAGACTTTGATCCGAAAAAATTACTGACTGAAGACTATCCCGGCATTCGGCCTGCACCAGGATATCCGGCCTGTCCGGATCATACTGAAAAACCTGAATTATGGGCATTACTCGATGCACAAAATAATATTGGAGTCGAGTTAACCGAAAGCATGGCGATGTTACCAACTGCGTCAGTGAGTGGTTGGTATTTCTCAAATCCAGAATCAAGTTATTTTGGTGTTGGTCAAGTTAATAAAGATCAAGTGGAAGATTATAACGAGCGTAAAAAAATGAGCTTGTCCGAAACCGAACGCTGGTTATCTCCGATTCTGGGCTATGATCCCGAATAAGATAGAATATATAAGGTAGTATAAAATGACGAAGAAATGGAATGTGTATTTATCCGGTGAAATTCATTCAGACTGGCGTGAGCGAATTCAGTCTGGCATTTTAGATAATAAATTAAGCATTGATTATTTTTCGCCAGTTACGGATCATGTAAAAAGTGATGATGTTGGTGTAACCATTTTAGGTGCTGAAGAGAATTCATTTTGGTACGATAATAAAGCCGCCAAAATAAATGCGATTCGCACCAAAACCTTAATCCAACAATCCGATATTGTGGTGGTTCGTTTTGGTGAAAAATACAAACAGTGGAATGCTGCATTTGATGCGGGTTATGCATCGGCTCTTGGAAAATCGATTATCACCTTACATGCGCCGGATATTACCCATGCCTTAAAAGAAGTGGATGCTGCCGCACAGGCAGTGTGCGAAACGCCTGAACAAGTTGTAGAAATTTTAAAATATATAATGTTACAAAAATAATATTATTCATAAGCCGGGCGACTGTTTGCCATGAGTTTGTCTAATGTTTTTTGTGCTTGTTTTGGTTTTTCTAAATCTTTTGATTCTAACATCTCACACTCGTCGGATATCATTTGTTCGATAGTAACGGGGTAATATTTGCAATCATTCGGGCGATCGTTATAAATGTCACAAAAATATTTTTCTTGATTAGGGCTTTTTCGTAACCACGGACACTGCTCAATTTTTTCTCCGGTGTTCGGGTTTGTCCATATATCTCCGTTGAGAACATATTCACTAATGTCGGGTCTGAACACTTCCCAATATTCTAATTCAGTTGTCGAAGCCGATAAGCCACCGTTAGCGTATTTAGTGCAACACTTTCCACATTGATTACAGTCTTTCATTTTTTATCGTGATATGAGTTTATAGCTTATTATAGCGTTTAATTATTGGAATCGGTTAAATGCTCTTCTTTTATAATGCCGAATTTTTGTTGCATCTTTTGATACAGGTAAGATGCTCCAAGCAGTAATGCTCCAATGATCATAAAGGCAATAATTTTTTGTATTAATGAAAAATCGGCCATATCGAACAGCAATATTTTAATGGCTGCGCCAACAAACAGTATCACTGATAGCTTGAGTAAACGACTAAACTCTGGTTTTAAGGTTAGCATTAATAATATTGTTGCGTGTAATACCAATAGGATGGATAACAATATTTTTAATTGTTCAGGTATCCAGAAGTAAATTGACGATGCATAAACAAAAATAACAAATACATTAAAGACCCAAAGTTGTATTATGTGTTCTCCTAAATACTGTTCTGCTATTGTTGAGGAAGCTGTTTTTTTATGCAATAACAGACCAAGTAAACCGGTTTGAATTATCAGGTAGAGTGGTAACACTGGATCGTTGTTGTTGCTAATACTGCTTGCATTGAGCGCAATTAAAGTGAAAAAACATAAAGTAGCGACTAAACTATAGCTTAGCCCTAAACTATTTTTTGCAGGCAATATTTTTGGCCAAAAATAACATAAAGCCGTAAAGTAAACGCTACTGATTAAAAATGACAATATCAGATTTTCGCTGATGCCGAAGGTGATGATAAAAATGACGGTTGCGAGGTAATAAACCGACCAATGGTGTAAATGAATGTAATCATTAATTTTATCGTATAACAGGTTCGAATTTGAATCAGCTTGTGTATATTTATAATCATCTGGTTGTTGATATTCTTTTATGAATGCCTTCCATATAAAACTGCTTACTGCAAAAAAGGCTAAACCAACGAATAACGCCAGACTGGCATTTACTTGCCATTTATTAAAGTAATCGGCAGTCATTGCAATTCCCGTGACGAGCCACGCTAAAATTATAAGGCTGTAAAATTCTATTTTTAATGCTTTGTATTTTAAGCGAGTAAATAACAATAACGCTATCGATGCTGATAACCATAGTGATAGTGGTAAAAATTCGTCATAGGACTTAATTATTTTAGGAATAAATAATAATGGTATTAAAACATAAAAGGTAATACGTAACGATTCTGCAAAATTGGCTAGTTTGCTCGTTGGATAATATCGTTTATAAAATTCTGCAATGAGCCATAATGAGAAGAAGACCTCTATTCGAGATGTTATGCCAATCCAATTTTGTTGTGAGAATGAAAAGCTATTAACGTGTTCGGCACTGATGAATACTTGAATGACAAATAGAAAGTAATGCGCTAGCGCTAAATATTCGGTTACCGGCAATTGATATTTTCGCGCTCGATACAGTAACAAGAATAATGGCACGATGCTTAGCAGTAATAATTCTTGCGACAGTAGCACGAACATGGAAATCATGAATGCTAGGCTTAGCCAGATGGAAAATAGTTCATGAGACCACAAGCTGGCTGTTTTCTCCCAAGCAAGCGATTTAGTATTATAGAACTGTAGTAGTCGTGCCGCTGACCACAGCACTGCACCAAATACCATGAGGTTCATCCAACCGGTATCATAGCTTAAACTCATGACACTACTGGTTCCATAGTTATACGTGATGCCTTGAGTAAACCATAAAGATGCTTCGTAGACGGCACTGGACATCCCTATAATAAAAGCAAAGTGACCTTCATAACGGATGCTTGGCATGGTAAAACGAAAACCGACATAGACCAGAGCAAGACCTTCTATACCCCAGATAAGACCCAGTAATGCAGGACTCACTAAATGGAGAACGCCAAACCCAATGAGTATTCCGATTTGTAATATTATTAGCGCATTAATATCATTTTTGATTTTCGTTTTAGCGACGTTAAGCAACCAGTTAAAGCGATAAAACGTGACTAAAATGAGTGCATTGGCAAGATAGGTCCAGCCTAAATAAATATCGATATTGATGCTTTGGTACAGTACAAAGATAAAGAATATAATATTACCGATGAGTGTTAATAATATGGATTTATTAACATCGGATTCTGTATGGCTAATTTGGTGTAAACACGCAAAACTAAATAAGTAAAATACAATGTGTAGCAATACAATAAAGGTCGTGTTATTGAGTAAATTACTAGTTGCTTGATCAAATAATAAATATTGCGTCATTGCAACAAAAACAATCAAGGTGAACTGAATTAGGTTTAACCATTTAATTTTATAAGCCAGGTGTAACATGGTCGCAACTAGAAACGTTAAATAGATAAAGTAAACGATGGTGACTTGACTTAAATCACCTAAAAATAATGGTGTGCTGGCACCACCCAACAAGGATAAAATAGCCACGGTTTTTGTGTCGTAATGAATAGCCAACCAATAAGCAAAAAAAGTGATAGCGGCTAATAATCCAAGTCCAATACTTGGGCCAACTATATTAAAGTATCCCGAGATAAAATAGGCACACAAATAATTGAGAATAATGCCAAGGCCGATTAATGCTGCTCCAAACTCGGATAATAGCGTGGCTTTATTGGAGACACGCATTCCAAGTACAACGATCGCTATTGCACTAATGAATCCAGTTGCTATTTTCCCTCCTATACCAAGATAATTACTAAACGAATATTGCAATAAGAATCCAAAGCCCATTACCAGCGCCAAAATTCCTGTTGCGGTCATTAGAAAGGCAGGGCCACGTCCTTGTTTTTGGTAACGTAGATAAACCTGTATAACTTGACCAAAAATACTGCTAAATGGACCGAGTAACATCAGCAGTAAATTCGTTATTGCAACTAGATTAGGTTTTGTCGCTGGCGTGTCACTGCTCTGGGCTTGCGCATGATTTGGACTGGCTTGAGTTTGAGTGGTATTGACTATCTTGCTTGCAGTAGCATCGGGCTGCTTGGCTACGGTTTTAGCAACTGTAGCTTGTTCTGTTTGTGCTATTGAAGATGAGGACGGTGGTATTGTGGTCGTTGTTATTGTTTCATCTGGTTTTTTTGACGTTATAGTAGTCGCGCTATCTACATTAGCCTTTGATGATACAGATTCTGTATCTGTTTCTAAGTTTACTAGTCTTTGCTCGAGCTTTTCAACTTTGAGCTGTAGCACATCAATCATGCTAATAAGCTCAGCACGTAATTTAATGGTATCGTTATCCATATTTAAGAGTTTGTTTAATTAAACAGCGTTCTAGTGTAAGACCTTGTTAATTCAGAATCTAGTTTTTAATTAAGATTAGCAGTAATTTTTATAAATAAAGTAATTATTTTGATGCTAGAAAAGTAATTACCATGTTATCTAACATGAAGTCGATTTATTCGTGATGAATGTCTAGATTATTCTTAAGCTAGGTATAAAGATGCTGTAAGACGGCTATTATAAAATTGTAGATTGGACAAAACAAAAATCAGGGGGGTGTTTTATGGTTTGTCGTAATCCCACATGTTTAGGAAATTATGATTTTGATCATGTTATTTCTTATGCCATTGAACGTTTTATTAATGGTCAAAACACAGTTGATATGCTTAATAAAGCCAAGAGCGTTATTGAGTTAGAAGCTATATGTTTAGTGTGTTTACTCGATGTTGAAGATGCTGAATTTCAACATTTAGAATTAAGTTGTAAATACAATGATGTTAATGGTGTGCCATCGTGCAGGGAGCAACTTAGAGATATGATTCAAGATAAATTAAAATGTTTAAATTATGATTTTCATTTTAAGTAGCTTTTATGAATAGCGTTCATAATTGTTTTTAATATTATTTAAAATTCGTTGACGTGCATTGTTAGTAAGTGTTGTGTTATTTGGCTTAATTTTTTGTGTAGTATGGCTTAGTAACTTCATTTGTTTTTCAACTTGGCTACACGAGCGACACATGAGTAAATGAAATTTTAAAAAAAATCTTTCAGGCAATGATAATTTATGATCTTGTGCTTCTGATAGTTTAATTGATACATGCTTACATGAAGATTTCATAGTCGATCCATTATTGAATTATTTATGCCATCGATTGTCAATACACTGTCGTAGTCGCATTCGAGCACGATAAAGGATTACATTGTAATTAGTCGCGGTAATGTCCAATTCTTTACAAATTTCACTGCTAGTTTGTCCCGTTATTTCTTTTAGTGTAAATATTTGAGACATTATCGGGTTTAGTTTTGATAAACAGTGATTTAATGTAGTTAAAAATTGAGAGTCATTCATTAATTGTTCTGGATTACCCCATGTTTGCAGTGGATTTATCCACTTCCCTCTAGCATCAAAAAGGTTGTCAATTTCATTTTCAAGATTAGCGTCTGACAAGGCAACAATGTCATCAATAGTCGTTTCTTTAATTTGCTTCCTGATAAAATCAATAATTTTATGATTTAATATTCCGGTTAACCAAGTTTTCTCCGATGCTTTTCCTAAATAGTGTGATGATTTTTGTTTTGCAACAAGAGCAGATAATAATGTTTCTTGAACAACATCTTCTGCATGTGCAGTATTTTGTAATTTTTTTATAGCATAATTATAAAGATAGTCACCATATTGATCCAACCATTTTTCAGGGCTGCTTCGTTGATGTTTATTACAACTTGTCATGACTTTCTTAGATTTTACATCGAGTCCATTCATATAAAAATCCGTGTGTACTAAAGTGAGTGTCGATAATAAATTAGAACGTCATTTATTTCAAGAAAATCAGTTAATCAATGGTAATAAAAGTACAGGCAAAACGAACTAACTATATTGATAGTTGGAAACGGGGTTAGATTAAATACCCTTATTCAATTGATGTTATTTATTACTTAAAGAGCGAGATTAAAGTAATTCATATTGAATATAAAATAATGTAGCATGGTTCTTTTTGTTCATAATAGAGAATATTTATGCTTGATTTACTCGCTTCACGATTCAAAAAAATAGCACCAGTGGTTGATTTTTGGTCACTTCGAATAGTGAACAAACAATCACAACAAATTAGCGTTCGTCAGGATATTTTACAACCACTACAAAACAGCAATAGCGCGGGTGTAATGTTAACCATCATTATTGGGGACGGTATTGGTTATGCTGCCACGAGTGATGTCACCGAGTCTGGTTTAAAAACGGCGATAAACAAAGCCACGGATATCGCCAATTACAGTAATTCTAAATTAGTGTTTAGTGCCAGTTCGATGGCTAGACCCACTAAATCCGGACAATACAACACTCCGGTTACCAGCTCATGGGATTCAACGACGCTAAAAGATAAAATATCAATGTTACAAGCCAATTGTGCGGCGTTAAAAATCAATGATAAAATAGTTGATTGGCAGTCCTATATCAGTTTTAGCCAATCCGATACCCTATTAATAACTAGTGATGATATATCTATCGAACAGTCATTTACGACTATTGCGCCAGGTTTAGTTGCAGTAGCGAATGAAGGAACCAAAACTCAAATTAGAACCGGTGGTGGTAGCGGCACAGCAAGGCAGGGTGGCTTGGAACAATTGGACTTATTACAGTTTCAAAATACGCAAACTGCACAACATATCGCAAATGAGGCACTACAGCTATTACAAGCGCCCGAGTGTCCAACGGGTAATAAGGACATTTTATTATTACCGGGACAAATGATGTTACAAATCCATGAAAGCATTGGTCACCCGTTAGAATTAGATCGAATACTCGGTGATGAACGAAATTATGCAGGAACCAGTTTTGTCACACAGGAGATGTTTGGTGAGTATCAATATGGATCTGAATTATTAAATATAACCTTTGATCCCACGCGCAGTAGTGAACTCGCGAGTTACGCTTTTGATGATGACGGCAGCCCAGCGACAAAAGAATTCATTATTAAAGACGGTATCTTAAAAACACCATTAGGTGGAGCAACATCACAAGCACGTGCTGAAATGGATGGTGTAGCAAATTCACGTGCGTGTTCGTGGAATCGACCAACGATTGATCGTATGGCTAATTTAAATCTTGAGACATCGGACAATAATCTTGAGTCTCTTATCGAGTCTATTGAAGATGGGGTGTTAATGGACAGTAATAGTTCATGGTCTATTGATGATAGTCGTAATAAATTTCAATTCGGTTGTGAATTTGGTCAAATAATTAAAAATGGTGAACGAAAAGAGTTAGTGCGTAACCCAAATTACCGCGGTATCTCAGCGACATTTTGGCGTAATCTCGCCATGGTAGGGGATGAATCCACCTACGATATATTGGGTACACCAAATTGTGGTAAGGGTGAACCTAATCAGGTGATTGAAGTAGGTCATGCTTCACCGGCGTGTGTGTTTAATAATGTAGAAACATTTGGTGGAGACGCATAAGATGCAACAGTATTTTAATGAACTTATCGATAAGATTTTAGAAACGTTAAAAGACGATGAATTTTTAATAGCAAAGTTGAATGGTGAAAAATCAGATTTTATTCGTTTAAACCATAATCGAATTCGACAGGCCGGTAATGTATTACAAACGGATATTAGTTTAGATTTAATATCCGGTAAACGTCATGCCGCATCGAGTTGCAATTTGGTCGGTGATATTAATATTGATTTATATCAATTGAATTCGATTATAAGCAATTTACGTCAACAGTTGGATGTTGTGCCTGACGATCCTTATCTTTATTATGCAACTGAAGTATCGAGTCATGATTCGATTACTGAAAATAAAATACCCGATAGCAATACCGCATTGGATTACGTAATGGAACAAGCTCAAGGTTTGGATCTTGTTGGTATTTGGGCAAGTGGTGATCAATACCGTGGTTTTGCTAATTCAGCAGGTCAACGTAATTGGTTCAGTAAACCGAATTTCAATTTTGATTGGAGCGTGTATCACAGCACTGATAAAGCCGCTAAAAATGATTATGCGGGTTTTGAATGGAATAATGAAATGCTTAGTTCTAAGATGCAAGATACACGAGCCGCGGTTGATATCTTATCACGGCCGGCCAAGCAGTTAAAACCGGGAAAGTATCGAGTTTACTTGTCACCTGTAGCATTAAATGAAATTATTGCTACAGCTGCATGGGGTGGTTTTGGTTTGAAAAGTCACCGGACATCTCAAACACCACTGATTCAAATGGTATCGGGAAATAAAACATTACACGAATCGGTGACTCTCAAAGAAAATCACGAGTTTGGATTAACACCGAGTTTTACGAACGAGGGTTTTATCAAACCGAGCCACATCACTTTGATAGAAAATGGACGTTATAAAGACTGTTTGGTTAATTCTCGAAGCGCGCAAGAATTTGATCAAACCGTTAATGCCAGTGGTGAATTTCCAAATAGTTTTGACTTGTCACCAGGAACGCTTGAGCAAAAAAATATTTTAAAAGAACTTGATACCGGAATATATATCAATAACCTTTGGTACTGTAATTTTTCAGATCGTGATTCGTGCCGTATAACAGGAATGACACGTTATGCATGTTTTTGGGTTGAAAACGGTGAAGTAATTTCACCAATCAATGTCATGCGATTTGATGAATCGATTTATAATATACTCGGTTCAGAGTTAGCTGCGCTCACCGCTGAACGTGAATTTATATTTGATTCTAGTAGTTATTTTCATCGTTCTAATTCCAGCGCCAATGTTCCCGGAGCCTTGGTTAATAATTTTTCATTAACGTTATAAGTGTGATTTAAATGAGTAATAATGCCGTATTTTGTATTAGTAATAATACTAAAACTGTTCGCTTGACAGTTTATAGGTGTAAGCCGAATATTTTTTTAATGCAATTAGAAAAAGCACTAACAACAGTATCCAGTTTGGATGTTGACGATTTAGTGATGTATTTTATTGATAATGGTTTTGAGCTCGATGCCGATACTAGTGCTTCTTTTAATACTGCCGATATGTGTACTAATAGTCTAGTTAACTGGGCTTGGTTATTGGATTTAGATAATAAGACACTGCAATACTGGGATGTGACTGCAGCACTAAATGGACTGCAATACACAATAGGACAAAATTCTATCAGCCCATTAGATTATAGTAATTGGTTGGGTAGTGATGTGGTTGATAAATATAAATCAGATATTGTTAGTTGTGAAAATAAGTTGAACAATATAGGAATTAAAATTTTAAACTATTAATTTGATAAAAAATATTATCCATATACTGATTTTTAAATTTTACGTCAAAAGCATATAAAATTAAGTTATATTATATCTAAATTAAATGCGATTGATATTGCATGAGTTTTGTTATTAGCATTTAATTTTGACACGATATTGTTTAAGTGAAATCGAACAGTTCTTTCTGATATAAACAATGTTTCACTTATTAATCTTGGTTTATTTCCATTCTTAAATAAATTAAAAATTTGTTTTTCTCGTAATGTTAGAGGAAGAGTATTTTTAAGTAATTTTTTCGTGAATTGATATAATGTATAATCACTTATATGGGGCGCTAGGGTGTAAAGTAGCAGTAAATTATTTTCAATAATCTTAATGTTATATTTTTTAAATCCTATTGCGATATAGGTTCCTTTATGACTATTTGATTTATAGTGATATGCAATACCAACTTTTAAACCAGATGATTTTAAAGATATCGATGATACATTATCTTTCTCTTTATCCAATATTTTTTGATTCACAATAAATGGTTTATTTAATGTTTGAGAATATTTGAAAATATGATCTTTATTATTATTTAAATTTGTTTTTAATGTGTCTATTAAACC
The DNA here is from genome assembly GCA_964420605.1 of uncultured Thioalkalispiraceae bacterium. Classification (GTDB taxonomy): domain Bacteria; phylum Pseudomonadota; class Gammaproteobacteria; order UBA6429; family Thiohalophilaceae; genus CAYQUC01. The sequence goes on from CAYQUC010000006.1 coordinate 11,210, forward strand.
ATGAATACCATAGTGAAAATCTTGATTGATAGTCTTGTAGGTACCATTATAATTTAAACTGGTATTTGAAATGAAAATAAAATCACATTTGAATAAGTCTTCTAAAATGTTGAGTATCACGGAACTTTTTATTGAACTGTTTTTTGATCTATTTAAGATATCTATGAAATTGTAAATACATCGTCCATTTCCAATGAAATCCATTATTTATCCTTTGTGATTTATTTTAGTGAGCTTGACATATTACAGAATTAATATTAAAAAAACATGAACTGAGTTAGTTGTTCAAAAAATATAATTAAGTCATAGTTAACTTTGCGCGATATATTTTATAGTCTCCAGTTATATAACTATTTGTCGTCTGCTGTCGTTGAAAATTTAAATCAGTTTTTAATTATTCCATTAAATAAACAGTATTGTCTTTGTCTTTTTTATCAAATGCTAATTTAACTGCTAAGTCACTAGCTTCAAAATGAGGCTCCGGTATATTTATAATATCATACCAACCCCAAGATTCATGCTTTGAAGGTTCTTTCAGTACAGGTTCACCTATGAAATTATTACTATAAAAAATCATTGATACAGAGTGCATTCCCTCTTTTTCAAATGTTTTAATGTTGTTTGTTACACCAATAAACTTAGTACTTTTAATTGTTATACCGGTTTCTTCATATATCTCTCTAAATGCACATTCTTCAATTTTTTCTCCCAAATCAACACTACCGCCAGGAATAGAGTAAGTACCCTCACCATGTTTAGATTTTCGTTTGCAGAGTAATATTTTTTTATTTTTATTAACTAAAATAACACCTACTCCAACAGATACATTGTTCATATTATTGATGCTCCTATAAATTTCCCTGTATGAGAGGCTCCTAAATGTAGGTAGTTATCGCCTAAATTAGTTATTTTATTTTTGTAAAATAATAAACTTGAAGCTAAAAATGTACCTGAATTTAATATCCCCATTATTGAAAAAAGTAATAAACCTTCATAAAATCCAAATTCAGTGTAACCGATCCATGTAATGATAGCCAAGTGGGAAATAAAACTTATCCAATAGGAAAACATTGCTCCAATTTTTAAGATTAATTTCCGCCAGACTATCTGGAATGATGCATGAAATAAAGATTGTATAACCAAATATACTAGTATTTCTACACCTTTAAACCCCTTTGAAATGAGTTTCTCGGGAAGAAATATATACCAGAATGTAAATACAGAAACATCCATAACAAATAAAAAAATGTATATTCCTTTAATTGGAGTAAATGATGAGAATCCGATATTTAAAATTACATTTGTACTTATGTTAATTTTTTTAAATATTTCGGTAATTATTGACAATGAAAGTACTAATAACATAAGTGCAGTTAAAGTTATTGATATATATATTGAAGTTACACCTCCCGACAAGAGAGCAGCTGAAGAAAAACCTAAAGCAATCCCCATAACTTTTAGCATATTGTATACTTGTAAAAACTTGGCTTTATCAGAATATTCTTTATTATATACTGAATTGTATACACATCGTATTTCGCAATTAGCAGTTGAGAATCCCAAGACAAAAGCACCAATAGTAAAAATAGAAAAGATAATAATTCCGTTTGTTACAAGGATTAAACCTATTGTATAAATCACTAATACACAAAATGCAGTTATGAAATAATATTTTATTAACAAATTACCTAGTGCCGGTAAAAATAGTCCTAAGAGAAGAAATGATATCCCACCAGCACCAACTAGAAATAGTGTGCTCGTTAAATTATTTTGCGTGCTAAAGAATAATGGAATCCCTACTAAATATAAAATATTGAGATATCTAAGAATTAGTGCAGATATATTTTGAGGCATTTTTAACAGCATATTTAAGAAATACTCAATCATTTACCATATACCTCAAATTCTGTATTAAGTTATCTAGAATTACTATCCATTGTGTATTCATGTCTGGAATTACTATCCATTGTGCATTGGTGTCCGGCATAGTATCCACTAATAAATGCAGGAATGATTCCCCTAAAAGTGCCGTTGGAGTCACCAGCAACCCAAATATTTTCACCAATTACTTTTAGATCTTTATCAGTATCTAAATATTCCCCGACACCTTCAATCGAGGGAAATATAATTTTGACATCGTTGCTGTCTAAGTCAGGTGACATTTTTATTAATTTCGTGATTGCTTCGGTTAATAAGTTGCTGCAATCATTTCCAAGCAATTCTCTTATGTTACCTTTTTTAAATTTATTTTTAGGAAACCAAGGTCTCATCTTATCTAACTCACTTAGTTCACAACTGTCCATTTTACTAGGTGTATTTCTGATAAACTCTTTTAAACTTTGTACTATTGCTTCTTGTCGCATAATAGCATCATTGTTTATAACTTTTTGAAATATTTTATTACTTAACTTGGGATCTTTGTCAAGACGTACTAAGAGACCAAAATTTGAAAAACCACTTTTAGGACCATCCGATCTACCAGAAAGTGCAGAGAGGTTATTATGGTAGGGTATATTCCATATCTCTCCATCCCGGCACGTACAAAAAGTCCTCACCTCTCCAAATGAGCTTTTCCATATAAATTTAACGTCGGGCTCAGTTTTTCTCGATAAGAATCCGATATTACTTGGAGATTCAACACGAACCCCAAACTCTGTTCGTAGATATTTAAATGGTAGTTTTATATTTTTCATTAGGATGTTTTTTAAATCCATAGTACCAAACCGTCCAGTTGCTAAAATAATATTTTTTGATTTTACTGTTTCAATGCTTCCGAACCTTTTATCTTTAATTTTCAATATATAAATAGATTTTATTTTATCAATCTCATAGACTAAGTTATGTGTCAATAAACGAGTCCTTTTATTTATATTCGATATATCCAGCATTAAATTACGTCTTTGTGTTAACGTTGCATAAAATGAAGGGTATTTTTTTTCTAATATATCAGTGTAAGTGTTTACATTGCCAAATTTAAATTTATCAAATTTACTACTTTTAATTCCGTGAGTAGTCATTTTTTTTTCGATCCATTCATGTGCTTTTTTAATAATATTTTTTTGACTTAATTGATAAACAGCAGTACCTGCAGGATAGTAACTAAATTTACCATCTGAAAATAGTCCTGCACCACCCACACCTGCACTTAGGTGAGCGGGGTTTTTATGAATACGATCGTGAGAGTTCATTCCTTGTTCGATGATTAATGCTTTAGAATTTTTATTTAGTCCTGCAGCTGCAGCTAATCCTGCCGGACCAGCTCCAATGATAATTACGTCATACATTTTTATGTATCCTTATATTTATAGATTAATATGTTTAATGAAATCCACCCCAGAATTATTTTTTATTTCTAATAGTTAATTATTTGTTTAAATAGTTCAGTTACTAATTAAATGTTACAGTAATAAATTTTGCATTTTAATAATTAGATTTATGTTAATACAGTATTGAAAATTTTCATCTACACTAACCAAAAGAAAATTTCATAACAACTGTCGTTTTTGATAGTTATAATTAAAATAATTACTTATATTTAAAGCCACCTGACACTCCATTTTAATTAAATAATATTTAACATTAGTTCAAGCTTATTATTTATTGTGATTTAACATGAATTGGTTAAACTCAAGATTGAAGAGTATTTTCATAGATATCGAGATTTCAGTTTCCACATATGTAGCGGTTTAATACCAATAACAGGTACATATACTTATTATAAATAATTCAGTTTGCATGGAATTTTACCAATATGAAAAAGGAAGGATATAAAAAAAACGTGTCTTATAGACTTATTTGGATTCGACACGTTGTATTTATCAAATACTTCACGCTGTTATAGCTGTGCATTCAATATACTTAACTCGGAAATATCTTTCGATAAAAATAATTTAACCATTTATTACTGAAGATATAATAGATACATAGTGTGTTAAAAATAAATATAAACATTTTTTGAGCCTTACAATTCATGTAACATGAAATACGGCATCGATTACTACTTTAAACCTATGGAAATAACGGTACATACATTTTTTAAAGAAGCTATGGCTCTATATCATTGAATACATTTACTTTTATAATAATGACGTATTCATTCTGGCATTAATTATTCAACAGTAGAATGCGAACTAATGGTGCTATACGTTAATTATGCTGGTCTATCGAAGTGAAAGTAACGATTTAACTATAATGATCTCATTTAATTTAGCTATTAAATTATTTTCAATCCCAATATATATAGAATATTTAATGCCGGATATTCATGGTTTTGATAGGGAGGTTTATATAATGATTTCGGTCCAGAAATTATAGATAACAAATTAAAAATAAAAGGATTTTTTAGGTACCATGACAACTTTAAATACGAATGGAGGCATAGGGAATGGTTGTGGGATTTTAATGGAAATAATGCAGATATAGTGAGCCACTGGACACCGGCTCAAAAGCGTTACCGGTGTGACGGATTGAATTGAAATTGAAGCTGGTTTCATCCACCACACGTCACCCCGGTAGTCTTTAAGCCGGGGTCCGGGGTCCAGGTTTAATAAAGTGCATAATAACGGTTACAGATATATCGAGCCACTGAACACCGGCTCAAAAACGTTATCGGTGTGACGGTTTGAATTGAAATTAGCTTCGCTTCACTTTAAATTTCAACCATACTGTCAAAGCCCCTGCTGCAAAACCACTGGCATGTCCAGCCCATGAAATTTGTGGGCGTACATCAAGTAATATTAAAAACATTCCGCCATAGAAAAATAAGGTGACGACAGCAAGAAACATATTTTTGAATGAGCGTACAAAGATAGCATTAACTAAAATATACGACCAATAGCCCATGATTAATCCACTGGCTCCGCCATGAAGGCCAGAGTTGCCAATTAACCAAGTACCAAATCCACTGATTAATACTATCAATGTCGTGACTTCCCAAAACTGAGTTCGGCCACTGAGGTGCACAATAAAACCCAAGATTAATAGTGGTATGCTATTAAACATGATGTGGGTTAAGCTGTGATGTACCCACGGCGCTAGAGGAATGTGTAAAAAACCGGTTAATGTTCTAGGTGTTATGCCATAACTGGACAGATTGTAGGGCAGAACAGTTTGTAAAACAAAAACCAACCACATGCTGCCTAGTAATAATGCTACATCAGTTATTTGAGATCGTTTAATCGGTATTAAGCTTCGAGACATTGTCGTACGGTTTCTTTGGTTATTTTTTGTGAATCTTTTACTAAAGTAATTAATGCGGTGCCACTGCAATTGGTATCCGGTAATGGATTTACATTAACACCCTCATTTGAAATATAAGCAATGGGTAGGCCGGCATTATTGGACATGAAGGATAATATTATGTCCTTCCATTTTTTATCCTGAAATGCAACATCAAATCGAACCATGTGATCATTATTATGATTAAACATGTTTTCTAGAACGACTTCAGTGCCCGGTGCTATCATGGCACGTATTAATAATTCAGGATAGGCACGGACAGGGCGCACAATAACATCGGCTCCCATCTCACGCATACGCGGACGATTTTTATCAGTGGTGGATTCAGCTAATATAAGTGCGTTTGTGCCTATTTCTTTTATCCGACTTAATACATCATAGGTATGAGAGTCTGATATTGGGTTAGCGGATTCATTGGCCAGAACGATAATGTATTTGGCAGTATTGGTATTTACGGCGATTAAGTTATCACTGTCTTCAGAGACACCGGTGTAATGCACCACGCCTAATTGGGTTATGGCCTTGGGTAATTTGTCTTGATATTTGCGCGTTAAAATTTGTATGGGGAGGCCGCCAAGATCTGGCGTTGCGCGTATCTCGGTAATGAGTGTCAGTAAGTACTCTTCTGTATCATGATTTGGGGTATTTATAATTAGGATATGATCATTCATGCGCGTCCACCGCCATCGTCCGGAAAATTTAAGTTCAAGTTTATTAAGTCGGTATTCAATGTATTCGGCTACCAATATACCAAGCAGTGAAATACCAAATATATACATAAAAATTGTGGTGCTGAGTCGACCTGCTATGGTTGCCGCACTAAAATCACCATAACCCACAGTCGTGATGGTGGTCAGAGAAACCCATATAGCATCTGAAATTGAGAGTTTTTCAAAAAATACCATTGCCAAGCTGTGCAAAAAAATCAGCAAGAATAAAATAGAAATTAGTCTTAAAAAATAAAGTTTGAAATTAGTGCTGGTATGGCGTGTAAATTTGTTAAATTTTCGATACTTAAAGAAATTACGAATGAGCTGAGTAGATGCGATCATTGATTGGCCAGCTTGTTATTATAAAAAGTGGAAATTTCATCAAGCACACAACGCTTGATCTCTTTCTCATCTATTGTATCAAGTTTATAGCGATCGGCCAAAGACTTTAGTTCGTCACTATTAAATGACAAACCCAGTCGGGGTCGTTGGATTTTTGAATATTTTAAATCCAGTTTTTGACGAATGATATCACTCGGGTTTAAATCTTTATCTGCTGCTTCGTGTCGAATCACACGCATAACCTCGCGTTGAAATTCGAAATGAATCTGAATTTTTTTTAATGCTGCATGTTCGTCTGACCATTTATCTTTTTTAGTCGTCATACACTTTAATCATTTTTGGGCCAATAGTTTTCAACAACGTCTTCTGGTAAGCTTATTCCGATAATAACATCGGTAGAACCATCGTCCCATATTTCGACGGTGAGGTAGTAATCATCATCGGCTGCTTCACATTCATGGTAACGTAATTCATCGCCATCATCATCGTCAAAATCATTCGGTGGATCGATAATACAATTTTTTTCGTAATAATATGCTTCAACAAATTTTTCTTCTTGTTGATAATCGTTATTTAACCAACCGTCCAATTCGGGTGGAACCGTTTGAACTTTTAAACACGGAAAATCGTCATCATCAAATAATTTTGCAAATTCATCAGCATCAAATATTTGGCCGACTTGATCCCGACTTAGTTTGCGTGACAGTAATAACTGCGGGTCGCCGTCATTATCATCAGGGGATAAAAAGTATGTTTCATTATCCGCATTACGCAATGTCACTTCAGGTACGATGCCATCAGAATAATAATAGCCTGCAATGTCGGTTACTTCAAATTGCTGTCCTTGAATTTCTTTGGGTAATGATAAACGCTCTTTGAAAGAAACAATATCACCGGGCAGTAAATCGTTAGCCGATTTAAGATTGCGAGTTTCGTCTTTTTTACCACCAAATAAACCTTTAAACATAATTATCCCTTATTTGTGTTGCGGTAGGTTGGGTTTGCCTAAATTATCTGGGCAACCCCAATCTACTATTTCCCAACATAATTACTTCTTCTGTTTTGCTTTCAAACGTTCTAAAACACTATTAGCACCGCCTGAACCATTGCTACCAATACCGCTATCTTTTAGTTTTCGGTCAAGATCATCACTAGAGTCTTGTTCTTCTAACCATTCACCGGCTTCCATACTATCATTAGTACGTTGTTGCTTTTTCTTGATGCGGTCTAGTGCTTTTGAAACACGGTGTTCACTTGAACCTGTGGCAGCAATATTTGCAGAAATGCTGCTAGTCGCTTTTTGTAATTGTTGCACGGTTTTAACTTTTTCTAGTTCACGTTTATTTTTTTGAATCGTTTTTTCACGTTTCTTAATAAGTGTGTAGATGGAAGCCACTTCTTTTTTAAGATTGGTGTACTCTTCATCAATGCTACTGCGTTCTTGCTCTAGCTCGTCAATTCGACCAGCAACTTCGGTTGCTAAATCTTCTTGTCCAGCATCAAGTGCTTGCATTGCTTTTGTTTCATAGTCACCAATATCAGCATTCAGCGTATTTAAGTTACGTTTTAGACTAATTTCGGTTGCTTTTAAGCCGGTTAAGCTTTTCTTTGCTTTATCAATTGCAGTTTCGGCTTCACGAATTTCTTGTTCGTAAATTCGAATAGCTTGTGAATCAACAATCGCTTCACCAACTTCGCTTGCGCCACCTTTAATGGCAGTAACAATATCTCCAAATATACTCATCTTTTATACCTCTATAGTAAGAACTGTTGAATTGATTCTAATACTTCAACAGTATTTTCTGCTTGTACTTCTAGTTCATGCACAATATTTTCAAAACTGGTGTTTAATGACATAGCACCAAATAAGATGTAGTTATCAGCCTGCATACCCACCGCGCTTAACGGCACAACCGGACTCAGTTGTAATAACATGGTATTTAGCTCGTCGAGCGACTCCGGTTTTACTTCGGTCTTATGGAACAGTGGGGTCACTGATAAAATTTGTGTTTCAGTTGTTGCAAGCTTAATGGGAAACTCGTCCACATTTGAGCAAATTACGTCTAAAACACCGTTATCATTTAACACGGCATCAAAAGAGGTTCCTTCTTCTGTCGTATGTTCATTTAAACGAAATGCTAAATCTTCTAGGTTGATGGTCATTAAAAACTCCTTTGTACTTTATTGTACCCGTTGCTGCCATAATATGGCGGCTTATGATTAATATATGCCATATTATGGCGATGTGCAAGTCTAGATTGTTACTATTTTAAATAAAATCGATATATTTATATAAGTTGTTGATATTATTACTTTAATTTACCAGTTAATTTGGGATTACTGTAGAAAACACCGTCAATTTTCTCCCAAGCATCTTGATGATAGTTAAAAATCACCCGACTGCCGAGCTTATTCACCTTAACACTGTCAGCAAATTGGTAAAATGACGGTGCGAAAACAAAAGCAGCTAAAAGCTGTTGTTTGGATATCCACGGATCGTTTACTGGCAGTGTAACGGAATTAGCAATCCGCTGTGAAGCCTTTTGGCCGTGAACCGTGCCAATAGTCCAGCCCCATTCACCAAAGGTGGGTACATTGGCATGATATTGTTCGGTTTGAAAGCCAACGGATTCAAGTGTTTTACCAATGGATATAAAAGCCTGCTGTGCGTGATATGGTGAGGTGGATTGAATTGCAATAACGCCATCACCGGATAATAGATCTTTTAAACGGGCGTAGAAAAAATCGCTATAGAGTTTATTTAAGTCTGGGTGGCTTGGATCGGGTAAATCAATAATAATGGTATCAAAATGCCGTTTTTCAGACACCATTTTTTCCACTTCAAGGAAGGCATCACGATTTATGATGTGCACTCGAGGATCATTGAGTGCATTTTCATTGAGTTCTAATAATGTTTTTTTAATGGTGTCGGGTAATTCGGTTGCCTTGCCTTGAAATAAATTAATCATGTCAGTATCAAGATCGACCAGTGTAACTGATTTTGGATTCCACTTTAAAATATCGCGAACCGCGAGTCCGTCACCGCCACCAATGACTAAAATAGTCTCATGCCGAGCCGAGGTTAATAGCGCGGGGTAGGTTAAAAAACTATGATAGATATGCTCGTCGCTGCTAGAGAATTGTAAGCGGCCATTAATGTATAAACTAATGACCTTATCTAATCCCTGACCTACAATACGTTGGGTAAGCGTTAGATGCTGATACGGTGTTACCTTGCTATAGATTGGATCGTCTTCAAATAATGCGTAGTTCATTTGCTCAACCCATTTAGCGCCACTAAAAGCCAAGATAATAATTACAGCAATGACAAACAAGTGCACAATGATCAAGGTGCCCAGTTTATTAATTTTTTTATGGTATCGAATCAGAAAAATAACACCGACTAAAATATTAGCTGCTGCTGTGGCAACGGCAGCAACCATAATTGGAATTTGCAGGCACACTGTCACCCATATCGCGGCACCAATACCGGCACCAATATAATCTGCGCCATAAATAGTGCCAGTGTTGTGCTCCAAATGTTGCTGGTGAATGTTTTCTCGGATACGCGCAATGAGAGGAATTTCCATGCCAATCATTAAGCCAAGAATAAAACCGGTAACATAGGGCGTGTAATACGAAATTTCTTTTAGGGTTTCAATTGCGCCACCTTGCATCATGACCGAAGGATGGATGTTATACAGATCGTGCAACCAATGCGGTAAGGTGTAAATAAGTGCGGTCATAGATGCCATGATTAAAATTGAGCTGGATCCGAGTAACGCGATAGTAACTTCAAGCCAGGTAAATCCGGTAAAGGGGTCTTTTATCCACTTTGCAGTAAAAGCACCAATGCCCATGGCGACAATCATGATGCCGATCATGGCGTAGATAGTGGTTTCAACTGCGCCTAAAATTCTACCGGCATAATGTGCTAATAAATATTCATAAATTAAACCACAGCCAGCAAGCACTGCCATACTGATAATAAGAATGACATCATCGCGAAAGTAGGGAAGTTTCCATTTGGATAATAAGTATGACATTTAATTTTATTGCTATTATTACAGTTGTGTTTGAACTAGGTAGTTAGACTTAAAGAATGGAGATAGTTCCTTCTCCCATAAGGAGAAGGTTTGGATGCGGAAGATAGTATCAAGTATGGTATTGGAGTTAACCTAATAAACCTTTAAATATAAATCCAATTGCGATGTAAATAGCGGCTTCAATATACGCTACACCAACATTTTGTTGGTTATCTATTTCTTCAACAATATTAATGCCTGCTAACACCACCATACGAGCGATAGTGGCTAATGGTGATAATAATATGGTGATAACAACGGCAACGACAAACCAGCTTAATACTGAACGCCCAATTTCATCAGGTAGGAATGTTACCATTCCGGATGCTGCGCTTAGCGCTAAGGCTGTGCCGAGAATATGCCCAGAGTAACGAATGGCCAATGCGGCATTACCATCGGATAAGGCAGCTTGTAAATTTTTACCGTTATTGCGTTTTTTATAAATGGCACCGCGTAATCGAGTGACGATTAATAAAATAACTTGTGATGCGATAAATATCAGTGCAACAGGGATTAAACCCGAGTAACCACCGGATGTTTCCCAGTTCATGGATGAGTGGATGATTATCCCCAGCGCAACCATGTTGGCTGCTTGCACAATACCTGCAGAGATATTTTTGTCTGCGATTTTATCTTTTAATGAAAAATTATTGAAGATAATCGCATCATTTATCATGGTTCCTATTTTTAAAAACACGATTCCGGCCAGTGCGTATACTGCCACGTTGCCGGCTTCTTCTAATAAACCAACCGATGAATCACCGCTGACTGCTGCAAATAACACCAAGGACACGGCTAATGCGCCACCGGCAATTGAAATACCAAATGCAAAGTTATCTTTTTTTGATAATTCTTCAGTGGTATTAACGCCAGCGAGTAAGCCTTGCAGGTGTCGTATACTACTAATTGCAATTATCGCAATGATTAAATCGATACCAATAATGCTTAAATGCCACAAAGAAATTGAATTTAACATGATGCTTCCTCTTAAATAATATGCTTATTTAATTTTAATTTATTTACCACCGAACGAGCCACGCGAAGTTCGTGATGAACTACGAGAGCTGGCCATACGACGTGATGATGATCGAGCTGATTTAAAGGAGTTACTTTGCATGGACGCAACCCGTGAGCCGGATTTTGGTTTTGCATAAGGGCTTTTAAAACTTTTGCCTTCGCGTTTAAATTTGTTACGTGTGCGAGTTTGTGTTTGGGCGGCACTGGCTTTTTGACTTGGCGAACTGTAATACTGTCGGCCGGCCTCACCATAATAACTGTAGTTTCGGTTACCTGCCCAACCACCATAATAAATAGGTGAGCGGAACAAGGAACTAAACAAGGCATATTTACCGTACCATTCCCAAAATGAGCCGCCACTAGAGTTAGAGCTCCAATTGCCATATTGTGGATTTCCGACTAACTGACTGCCGGCACCATAATCTTTTGCGCCATTAGCGAGTAGGCTGGCTTGTTTGCTCATGGATTCTACTCGGCCCAGTTTGCCCTTAGACATATCGGCTAAGACATTAATGGGGTCGGTTAACATCATGCCGTAAATATCCGGTTTAGAGGCGGTTTTAATCGCGAGGTATTCATCACCGACTTGTTGTACTTTTTGCAGGCCCTGTTTTGGTGCAGATGGTGCAAGTGCATTTACTTCTTTTAAGCGGCTGGCCAAACTTTTATACATAGGTCCATTGACAGTCGCGTCAAGCGCGAGTGTGTCAACTAACTCAGACAAGTCTGGGCTTTGTTTTTTAACAATAGCAGCATATTGTTTCAATAATGATGCTTTTGAGATGGTGCCAGATATCAGATGCCGCCTCAATTTGTCGACTTCAATGCGAGCTTCAACGGCCGATTTTTGCAGTTGTAAGCGCCATGTTTCTTCGTCGGATGTACACGCGCCCAACACTAAACTGATTAGTAGCAGGATGCTGATGTTAGTCATATTGCTTTTTATTATCATAATTTAATTGTATCTCTTATTAAGCCCTGCGCTCAAATTTATGTTTAAAATTATCACATATAACACTAATTATCGACAGATCAGGATATTATTTTTTTCGAATCCCATCAAATAGGCCATAAGTCCATGGCCGCATGGCAACGACCACGGTCATACCATAGCGATCATCAATTGGTAAGCCGGCATCATCATTATTGAGCTCATTTAATTCTTTGGCCAGAATGTCCATTTTTCGCTTAAACAGTATTTGGCTTGGTTTTGCAAGCATGGCGTTTACTACGATGAGCTTTTCATTGTCTTTATTAAATTGTGAGTTAAAAAAGTCGGCTTGTAGCTTTTCTAGAAAGAATCTTTGGATCGGGCCGTTATCTCGCCATTTAAAATTTGCCGCGACTAATAACTTAACTTTGTTTCTGGGTAAAAGTTCGATTAGTTTTAATTTATCGAGCTTGGTTAAATAGCCAATGCACTGTGGCTCGGTAAAATGAAAATATTCAATGATATTATTCTTGCTCCATTTGTTCAAAATACACACAGTAACCAGCAATAAACCGAGATCGTTAGCAATTTCTGCTTCTTGTTGTTCGCTGAGTTCAGTCAAATGAATTGTGTTTTGATCTTTCATTAGTTGCACCAGATCGGATATTTCAAGTTTGAGCATATGGCAAACTTGTTCGAGCCGTTGTAGTGTAAAACTTTGCTCAGAAAATAAGCGTTTAACGCTGGCTTCAGATAAAGACAGGTACTCAGCAACATCCGAGTAGGTTTTGCCATGTGATTTAAGTGATTGTTTTAAGGTGTGCACTAATAGCGTATGTTGTGACATAAATTTCTTCCATTAAATGACGCGTCAGTATTGAAATATAATACTTTAAGCGGTGATTTACAACACTATTCGTATCAAGGTAGCAATATTTACTGCTAAACCCTAGTATTCATACTAGGTAAACGGCTACGGAATTAGTCAAAAGAGAAGTTAAAGCAGCGGAGTGTATGACATATGAGTAAATTAATAAAAATAGCGGGTTTTATCCCATTTATAGCCATTATCTTTTTAAATGCATTTGTTGATTTGGGTCATAAAATTATGATTCAAAATACAGTGTTTAAAATGTATGACGGTGAAGCCCAAATTGTTTTAACTGCAATCGTGAATGGTTTAATTCTGTTACCGTTTATTTTTCTATTTAGCCCATCGGGTTATCTAGCTGATAAATATCAAAAGCCTATCGTGATGCGAATTAGTGCGGTGGTGGCAGTCGCACTAACATTGCTAATTACACTGTCATATTATCAAGGTTGGTTTATTGTTGCGTTTATTATGACTTTTTTACTGGCAGTACAAAGTGCTTTTTATTCACCAGCCAAATACGGTTACATAAAAGAATTGGTTGGCTCAGAACGACTGACATCGATGAATGCAATTGTGCAAGCAACAACAATTGTTGCAATACTGACCGGGGCATTTGTTTTTTCAATTTTATTTGAAAGTTATTTAGTCAATCAAACTTATTTGAACGAATCGAGTTTAATTCAATTAATTGCCCCCATTGGTTGGCTATTAGTGTTGTTTTCAATTATCGAAGTTATCTTTGCTTATAAAATTCCATTACAGCAAGCTGCAACAAGCACACTCAATGATGAACATTTTAAAGCATCAAATTATATTAAAGCCGGTTATTTAAAAACAAATCTTAAAATATTATGGAATGATCAAAATATTTGGTTATCAATAGTTGGCTTATCCATTTTTTGGGGCATATCCCAAGTTGTATTAGCGTCATTCCCTGCTCTCGCAAAGGACGTGCTTAATAGTAATAATACTATTTTAATTCAAGGGCTACTAGCTTGCGCCGGAATTGGTGTGGTTGTGGGTTCGGTGATCGCAGGAAGTAAATCAAAACAGTATATTGAAACAGGATTTGTTGCCATCGGTGCTATTGGACTTGTGATTACTGTATTTTTAATAACACAGTTTGATAGTGCAATTAGTTTGGCAATTAACATTTTTATGTTTGGTCTTTTTGGTGGTTTATTTATTGTGCCGTTAAATTCGATGATTCAATTTAAAGCCGAAGATTCAAAATTAGGAATGGTTATCGCCGGTAATAACTGGGTTCAAAATCTAGTAATGTTTGGATTTTTATTAATGACAGTTTTGGTGGCATTAATTGGCGTTAGTACTATTAGCTTATTTTATGTTGTCACCGCACTGACTTTTATTGGCGCGGTATACACTATCTATCAATTACCACAATCCTTAATAAGACTGATATTTGGTGGATTACTGAGTGGTCGCTATAAAGTTAAGGTTCAAGGTTTCAACAATATTCCAAATCAAGGCGGGGTCTTGTTACTGGGTAATCATATTAGTTTTATCGATTATGCCATTATTCAAATTGGCTGCCCACGACCAGTGCGATTTGTCATTCATAAAAGTTATTATAATCACTGGTATCTAAAATGGTTTTTAGACATCATGGGTGTTATTCCAATTTCGTCAGGTTCAAGTTCGGAATCATTAACTACAATAAATCAATTATTAAAAGCAGGTGAAGTAGTGTGTCTATTCCCTGAGGGTGCGATTAGTCGTAATGGGCAATTAGGCGATTTTAAGCGCGGTTTTGAAAAAACAGTCACTGATGTTGATGGTGTTATTTTACCTTTTTATATCCGGGGTCTATGGGGCAGTCGTTTTTCGCGCTCAAGTAATCGAATGAAAGCGAAACCAGTGAATGGATTACGACGCGATTTGATTATGGCCTTTGGTGAACCGATTGCAATTGACAGTAAAGTTGATGTAGTAAAACGACGGGTGTTTGATTTATCAATATCTGCATGGCAGGAATATACCGATACATTAAAAACAGTACCCATGGAATGGATTCAAACCGTAAAAAATAATCCAAAATACGATTGTATGTCGGATGTACTAGGGGGCGTGGCACTTAACGCAGAAAAAGCCTTAACCTCAAGTATTGTGTTTTCACAATTAATTAAAAAATGCAGTCCGGAGCAAAACATTGGCCTGTTACTACCCACCAGCAGTGTCGGCATGTTAATTAATATGTCCGTCATGCTACTTGGTAAAACCGTGGTAAATTTAAATTACACCGCCAGTATTTCTGCATTGTTAGGTGCGATAGATAAAGCCGATATTAAAACTATATACACGTCGTCACGGTTCGTTAAGAAATTAATGGAACGCGGCATTGATAGTGAATTATTGTTTAAAAACGTTAACGTTTATTATCTTGAAGAATTAAAAGAAGAAATAAGTCTCGCTAAAAAACTATCAACTTTAGTGATGGTGAAATTGTTACCGGCTAAAGTATTGGGAATGCTCTTTGGTAAACCCGTGCCAATTACCAGCCCGGCTGCGATTTTATTTTCAAGCGGTAGTGAAGGGACTCCAAAGGGCGTGGTATTGAGTCATCAAAACCTAGTTGGTAATATTAAACAAGTAACCGATGTGATGAATTTACGCGAGCATGACAGTATCATGGGTAGCTTGCCACAGTTTCATGCTTTTGGTTTAACAGTGACAGGCTTATTGCCTTTACTCGAAGCCGTTCCCGTTGTGTTTCATCCAGATCCTACCGACGTTGTTAATATCGGAAAGGCTATCTCAAAACATAATATAACAATTATGTTTGGTACTTCGACGTTTCTTCGATTGTATGCGCGTAATCGCCGAGTCTTGCCGTTAATGTTAGATTCCATTCGATTGGTTATATCCGGTGCTGAAAAATTAAATGATTTAGTTAGCAGTAGTTTTACCAAAAAATTTAATCTACCGATTTATGAAGGTTATGGCACCACTGAAACGACACCGGTCGCGGGCGTTAATATTCCCGATACTTTAGACCAAGGTTCGTGGCGCGTGCAAGTCGGCAATAAGACTGGCAGCATTGGTTTACCGGTACCCGGCAGTAATTTCAGAATTGTTGATCCTGAGACACTGCAAGAACTAGACGTTAAAGAAGACGGTTTAATTTTAATTGGTGGTACCCAGGTAATGACGGGTTATTTAAATGATGAGAAAAGAACCAATGACGTTATTGTTGAATTGGATGGTAAACGTTGGTACAAAACCGGAGACAAAGGCCATGTTGATGAAGACGGCTTCTTAACTATTGTTGACCGATATTCTCGTTTTGCCAAAATAGCCGGGGAAATGGTTAGCCTAGGTGCGATAGAAGATACCATTAATAACGCGACTTCAGAAGACATTGAAGTATTATCGACCGCGATACCGGATGATAAAAAAGGCGAAAAAGTCGTGTTATTATATTCTGGTGATATTGATGAAGCTGCGCTAAAAGAAATTATTAGCAATCAAAAACTTATCCCCATCATGGTTCCCGATACGTATATTAAAGTTGGTGAGCTTCCAAAACTGGGGACGGGTAAGAGTAATTTTAATAAAGCAAAGGATATTGCATTAAATAATTTATAGTCAAAATTCGACAGGTTGAGGTGTAAGGTGTGGTGGCTTCAACGTTATTGGACTTAGTATAATATAATTTTTTGAATATCGTTGCTCTGTTATGGACTAAATAAGTATTATATATTGAATAATTGTATTTCCATCTTGTGATGATATTTTGATTTTTAACTTAACTTTATTGTAAAGTATTTGATGTATTTAAGCTGTTAAATAGAATTTTTTTGGAATAGGTCTATATTTAATATTTATCTTGTTAAACTTATAGTGAGTTAGTGATGCTTGTAAAACGAATAGTTGTAATTTTTTTATTAACGTTTATTTTATCCGGTCAGGTTGTTGCTGATAAGGCGCTGAAGTCGATTACTGCAACGGCAATATTATATTCAGCTGATTTTAGCGCGGATGGTAAAATATTTTATTCGCGAGGTGATAACTTATCTATTTATAATGCAAAAAATTATAAATTAATTAAAAGAATTCCAAAGTTTGCGTATGCTGTTAACATTAAATTTAATTACTATATAACTGCAGCCAAGAATCAGGCTCTTGAGCTGCGGGACATTAAAACTCGAAAAGTGATTAAAACATTTATGGGTTTTTCTGACCGAGGGTCAAGTACAAAATCAATAAGTGACGATGCTCGCACGCGTAGTGCGGTACTGACACCCGATGCGAAGTATTTGATAGCCTGTTCAAAAACCAAATTTATGGTTCGGATATGGAATGTCAAAACAGGTAAACTCATTAAAGAATTAGATTTTAGTTTTTATGGAGCTTCAAAATACGATACCAGTGAAATCTCACTCAGTTCAGGTGGGAAATATTTTTCAGTTGTGGCATACAAAGGTAATGTTAATGGCAATGGACATATATATTTAATTGAAACACGTACTGGGGTCATTAAAAATAAGTTTCCGATAAGACTTGAAGTAACATCGTACGCCCTAGGGTATAAAGGTAATAAAGTCGTGAAGGGGGATATTCTCAATAATATATTACTAGTTGCGTTCGAAAAAAATAAACAAATTTTAAAATTTAAAGATAAAGGCATTAGAGCCATAGCAATGAGTCGCAATGGAAAGTATATTGCCTCGGTGTCCAATAAAGAAAATATTAAGCTTTGGAATGCTAAGACGGGGAAACAATTGAAGTTATATGATGACCATAATACCATTATTATGTCGGTTAATTTTAGCCCGGATGGTCGACTTTTAATTTCAACGGATTTAGATGATGTCATAAAAATTTGGAATGTTCAAAAAAGGAAAGGTCCTCTTAAAGATACCCGACAAAAAGGCATTGTCCATAAAGCGAGTAATTACTGGAAACAGTTTAAAGACTTTAGTGTTGCAGAAAAAATATTCAAAGGCGAATTTTCGAATTTAGCGTATTCTAATAATATGTTTAAATTATATTATATCTATATGCAAAGTGAATACTATGGTTTTTGTCGTGAAAAATTACCGGCGAATTCAATCCGACGTGCATCGGTTAGCCAAGTTCAAGCTCGCGATGGTGCGGGAAATATAATTCGGCGTGAAAAAGCCGTTGAGCACATTGCCTATATTGCTCCCCAGTTTATTAAAAAATATGATGCGTTTTTTAAACGGGCAAAATCGTTTAAGGCTCGACGGGCCATGAAAAAACATATGAATATTATGAAGGATATACAAGAAAATATTGGAAAGAATGGTCAGTCAATACTGGGTGCATCGGTACAAGTCGCAATGGAGGGAGTGAGTTCAGAACCGATATTGCCGGTCATTAATTTTTTCAAACAAACACCGTGTGATTCAGCTACCATGTATCAAATGCGTGAGAATTTTAGACGAGCAGCTTATAATAAACCGTCTTTACAACAAGCTGGCATTAAAATACCAAATGCTAAAAAGGAAAGTATTTCGTTTAAAGACTTCTTAAACGAACGGACGATTTATCAAGCCTGTATTAATGCGAATATTGAGAAATTTTATTGCAAGTGTTTTAATAAGAAGGTTGACAAGGTGATGACTAAAAAAGAATTAGATTACTATTCAAAAGATTTTAGTCGATTTGATAAAGAGGTGGTTAATGATATATGGTCAAAACCGAAAAATCATCGAGCCTGGAAACTCATCGAGCTTCGAAATCAATGTTTGCGGTAGTCATTATTTTTAGATGCGTAATTGAACAAGATGCTGCTTTTCGTTGACGCTACTTTTTAATGATGGTTTCTAATTTTAGCCATACATTTTGTAGCAGTTGAGGTTGAGCAGTGGCCTTTGGGTGAATTTTATCGGATTGCATTAATTCAGTTTGTTCATCGACATTTGCAAGTAAGCTTGGCACAAATGAAATTTTAAATTTCTTGGTAAGTTGTTTAAATATGCTTGTGAAGCGTTTATTGTAAGCTGCGCCATAGTTTGGTGGTAAACGAACACCAACTAACAATACTGTTGCTTTGAACTGTTGTGATAGAGTGATTATCTTACTCAAGCTTGCGCTGATTTCAGTGAATGGCAAACCACGTAGTCCATCATTACCGCCTAATGCCACAATAACAATCTCAGGTTGATGCTTAATTAATAACGGCTTTAGGCGATTAAGCCCGGTTCTAGTAGTATCACCACTAACACTGGCATTGATAATGCGGTATTTCATCCCCATAGTAGTTACTTTAGATTGTAATAATGCCACCCAGCCTTGTTCGGTATCGATACCATACGCGGCGCTGATGCTATCACCGAGTATCAAGATGGTTGGTTGAGTGGCTACTGTGCTTGTAGCATGGGCATTATTTGTATAATTTAATAGTAATACACACATTAAAATACAATAAATACTAACTACTCGATAGTTAACGTTAAGGAGTCTTTTAGGTATGGATAAGGTTGATGTCATTAAATCGTCCACTATATTGAGTTCAGATAATTTTATTCAAGCGATTAATCTTGGTAAGCGCGTTGATACATCCGAAGGTGCATTGACGTTACTTGATGATATCAATTTTTCGGTCAATGAGGGAACTTCCTTGGCAATTCTGGGCGTTTCCGGTTCAGGAAAAACGACCTTACTTGGATTATTGGCTGGTCTTGATGTTGCTACTACAGGTCAAGTCGTTTTCAATGGAAAAAATCTGGGTAGCTTAGATGAAGATGGTCGCGCTGAATTACGCGCAAACAGTGTTGGTTTTGTGTTTCAAAACTTTCAACTTTTAAGTGGCATGACAGCACTTGAAAATGTCATGTTGCCATTAGAACTGGCGGGAGATAAAAATGCTAGACAGGATGCAGCGCAAATTTTAGAGCGAGTTGGTCTTGGTAAACGCGGCCATCATTACCCAATGCAATTATCCGGTGGCGAACAGCAACGCTGTGCGATTGCACGTGCATTTGCAGTTAAACCAACTTTATTATTTGCGGATGAACCCACCGGTAATTTAGATCAACAAACGGGAAAGAAAGTGATTGATTTATTGTTTGAATTAAACCAAGAACAAGGTACAACCTTAATCATGGCAACCCATGATGAAATCTTAGCGAGTAAATGCAATTCACGTATTCATCTGGACTCGGGTCGTCTACGACAATAAATTATTTAAATATGAATAATCTGATTTCAAATTTCAAGTTATCCAGCGCCATGTTATGGCGTGATTGGCGTAGTGGTGAATTACGAATTTTAGTCATGTCTTTAATTATCGCAGTCACTAGTGTAACAGCGGTTGGTTTTTTTATTGATCGAGTTGAACAAGGCATGAATGAGCAGGCAGCAGAGTTGATCGCTGCTGATTTAGTTATTTCGTCATCACGTGATTTTGATTCAAGGTATGTAACGGAGTCTAAGCAATATAAATTAGATTTTGCAAAAACCTTGAGTTTTAGAAGTATCATTTTGGCTAATGACAAACCACAATTAGTTGAAGTAAAAGCCGTTACCTCAAATTATCCATTGCGAGGATCGTTACGAGTATCAACCACGGCTTATGATGAGGATACTGCAACAACGGATATACCGGCTATAGGGACTGTATGGGTTGAGCCTAGGTTATTAGCATTACTCAACTTAGACGTTGGCGACAACATTGAACTTGGGACATTAAACTTAGTAATAAAAAAAATACTGCGTTATGAGCCCGATCGCGGTGGTGATTTATTTAGCCTTGCTCCCCGTGTTTTAATGCACTATGGCGATGTAAAAAAATCGGGTTTAATTCAGCAAGGCTCTCTTGCAAATTACCGACTATTATTTTCACCCAACACTAATAACAAAGCATCGGTAGGCGACTATCGAAAATGGCTTAAACCACAATTAAAACAACATGAAAAATTATTAACAACTCGAGATGGTCGACCTGAATTAAGAGTTGCTCTGGAGCGCGCGCAAGAATTTTTAGGGCTAGCGGCTCTGATAAGTGTGTTATTAGCCGGAGTTGCAATAGCAACCGCCGCACGTCGTTTTGCCGAAAGACACATGGATTCTAGCGCTATCATGCGCAGTATGGGGGCGAGTCAATCAAGTGTTATTCAAATATTCAGTATGGAAATGTTATGGTTAGCGGTAATCGCAAGTAGTGTGGGTTGTGTACTTGGCTGGTTTACACAACTAGGAATAACCCAAATACTGAATAAATTATTGTTGACTAATTTACCAGGAGCATCGTTTGAACCCGTGATATTGGGTTTTTCGACCGGTGTAATTTTATTATTAGGTTTTGTTCTACCGCCGTTATTAACCTTAAAAAATATCCCTCCACTTAGAGTATTACGAAAAGATCAAAAATCGAAAGCAACGCCTGCCTGGCTGGTGTATTTGTCGGTTCTAATTAGTATGGGCTTATTATTACAATGGCAATTAAGTAAACCAATATTAGTCTTGTATGTATTGGGTGGCATGTTAATTACCTTATTCGTACTAGCATTAGCGGCTTATGGTTTAATAAAAGCATTAAACCATTTACGGCAACACGTTGGAGTCGCATGGCGTTTTGGCTTGGCTAACATTGCACGTCGACCAGCAAGCAGTGTTGTTCAAATTGTTGCGTTTGGTTTGGGTATTATGGTCTTGTTATTATTATCAACAGTACGTACCGATTTAATTAACAACTGGCAAGAAAGCTTACCTGAAGGTGCCGCAAATCATTTTCTAATTAATGTTCAAACCTCACAAGTAGCCGAGCTCGAAAAGTCTCTGGCTGAGTTAGGGG
The DNA here is from genome assembly GCA_964420605.1 of uncultured Thioalkalispiraceae bacterium. Lineage (GTDB taxonomy): Bacteria > Pseudomonadota > Gammaproteobacteria > UBA6429 > Thiohalophilaceae > CAYQUC01. The sequence goes on from CAYQUC010000006.1 coordinate 33,189, forward strand.
TAAAAAAACCAAAATTATACCCTATGGTTCGAGCTAGACTAACGGCAATTAATACCAAAACAATAACAAGTGATGATTATGACAGCCCACGAGCAAAACATTTGGTTACACGAGAATTTAATTTATCGTGGGCCGAAAAAGTACAAAAAGGTAATATTATCGTATCGGGTCAGTGGTGGTCTAAAAAAGATATCAGCAATTCGGATTCAATTGGAGAATCACCGTTATCATTAGAAAAGGGCATTGCAAAAGCATTAAAAATTAAATTAAACGACAGTATTACTTTTGATGTTAATGGTAGTCCGAGGCAATTTAAAGTGACTAGCCTTAGAACGGTTGATTGGGATACTTTTAATATTAATTTTTTTACGGTTGTGCCACCGGGAACATTAGACAACACACCAACAAGTTGGGTCACTAGCTTTCATTTAGCACCACAACAAAAAAAACACATTGGACATTTTATACGTCAATTTCCTAATGTTACTTTATTAGATGTAGATGCAATTATGGAACGCGTACGCGCTATTATTAACCGAGTTACTTATGCAGTTGAATTTATTTTTATCTTTAGCATATTAGCGGGTCTTGCGGTTTTATTTGCAGCAATACAATCCAATCAAGACGAACGACGTTTTGAAAATGCAATTCTTCGAACTTTAGGAGCAAGGAAAAAGATATTACTACGAGGATTAATAGCCGAGTTTATCACAATGGGTGCGCTAGCCGGTTTTCTTGCAGGTTTTTCAGCGACAAGTATTGCCTACGTATTATCAGAAAAAGTATTTCATTTTGAATACCAGTTTGATCCCATGATAGGAATATTTGGTATTGTGAGTGGCATCATCATTGTTGGGATAGCCGGAGTGATGGGAACTTATTCGGTTTTGACACAACCGCCATTACAGACACTACGAGAAAATTAATATAAATTATTCAGTTTGGGTTAATGTTGTAACGGTTATAATGACCATGAGAAATTCCCTATGTAAATTGAAATTTAACTATTAATATAAACGCTACAAAACTAATAAAAGCATCACGTATATCAAAGCTGAGATTAAATCGCTTTGATTTTAATCTTATTATGATATTAAATATTGCTAATATAATTAATATCTAATAATTCAAAAAAAATTGTTTATCGATGTAATCCCTAATCTTGAAAAAAACTATTTATTAGCTAAAGTATCTAAGAAATATTCACGTTTACACGAGGATGTTACTTATTTTAAATATATTTAAACGTAAAATCTAATGAAAAAATTAATAACGGCAATCATTTTTATATTTTGTACAACTTATTTATCAGCAGTTGAACTTTCTAAACCAACACGTGCTCTAAATGGTACAAACATAACCTATAACTATACGAGTGACCGATCGTATAATGTTAATTGTTGAAGAACAAGGCGTGAGTTATCGCTATCTTACCGGTACAAAACCCAATAAATGGTGGGGGCCGTTTCCATATGACGCGTTTGAGGTCGAATCTAAAGTATTTTTTGCATCATGGTTCGAGCCTGGATATGGTGATTATGTGACATTGTTAATTAATTTTAACAACAAACTACTATATGGTAGTGCCATCTTATCTGGAAAAACGGTGCATTTTCATGGCGCTAAAATTAGAAAGGTGAAACGACAGTAATGGATAAAAAAATGAGTGGTCTTTTCTGGATAACACCATAATTTTTTTATTTTAACAAGCGGAGTTTGTATGTTTACAACAAAGAAAGCAATGCTATTGGATATGAATAGCACATTTATGTTCGGAGAAGATAATTTTGATGAGTCAGAGGATTTTTCCAGTTATTATCATTCTATAGGTGGAACGCTATCTAAGTTTAAAGTCAATTCAATTATACGTACAGCGTATGATTATTTAAATTGTAGGTACCCTGATGAACAATATCGACACGACTTTCCTAGTGTTGAATCTGCAATTGACAATACTATCGATTTTAAAATTGATGAAGCTGAAAGAATTAAAATAATAGATACTTTTGCTCACCATGAAATCGGAATAATATCGGATGAGTACATTGCTGCGCTTCATAAGTTGAATCAAAAGTATCTTTTAGCCGTTGTTATTGATATTTGGGCTCCCAAATATACTTGGATAGCTTTATTCGAAAAACTTGGTATACGCCCGTTATTTAAAGCAATGTCATTTTCATCTGACCACGGTATGGTTAAACCATCACCATTACCGTTTGAATTAGTTATTGAACAACTTGGCATTGAGAAAGAGCAAGGTTTAATTGTGGGTGATTCTGTTAGACGTGATCTCGGTGGCGCGCTTGCTTCTGGTATTGATTGTGTCTTAGTCGGCGACGCTAAACATCCAGATGCTATTGAGTGTTTTGATAATTTGTTGGAATTTAGCCGCGTTGCTTAATTTTAAATTGAAGTCTTATTTTAAGAAATAATTTATGGATGAAATTAAACTAAAAAAAACACAAAAGCGAGCGGATGAAGGCTTTGCACTTTTAATGGACGGTGAGTATGAGCAAGCACTAGAAATATCAAATGAACTTCAACGAGAAAAATACACAGCGGCATTTGATATTGGTGCTCAGGCCTATGTTGGGCTGGGCAATATCGATAAAGCCATTGCATTACTGAAAGAAGGCTTAGAGCTTGCACCAGATAGTTGGTTAAACTGGCAATTGCTAGGGAATTATTTATCTGATGGTAAAGAGCCTGAACAAGCTAAAAATGCTTATGAACGGGCTCTTAAATGTAGCGATGTTTGGACTGAATCAATTTTTTTGAATCAGGCAATACTGTTTAACCGACTCGATGACTTTTCTACAGCATTAGCATTAAGCTCTAAAATTAAAAATAAACAACTGTATTTGCACAAAACCGAAGTTAAAATTACAGCGTTATCGGGTTTAAATTCTATTGATGAAGCTATAGCCTTAGCAGATAAGATTTTATCAAGTGAAGTTTATCCAGAAGATTCAGAAGAAATAGTAGGTCGTATTGCTGCTAAGTTAGGCGGATTGCATTTAAAACAAGGTAAACCAAAAGATCAGGTTCGAGCATTTGCTTTCCATTCGCTAACGTACAACCCTAATAATGAGATGTTATTAGGATTAATACGCGACATTGATAATCACTATTCTGATATAGCATCGTATTATCAGGTCTTGATACATTGCACAGTTCCTGCCTCAAGTCCGTCTTATAATGAAATACAAGGGTATTATTGTCATTATGATGTAATTGCAGAGTCGACAGATGCGGTTATTGCTTACGTGAAGAAGTTTGATGAAAATATGATTATCGACGGAAAATATATTATTGAAGAATATGAAATATTAGAGGAAAAATCTGATGATCCCTGCGGTGTTTATTATGTCAGTGCAAAATCTTTTTACGATAATGAAGCTCAATAAAACTGTTGAATAATTATAGTGGAAATACACGAAAATAATACAGAACATTTCACTGACTTTATTCGTTTAAATGAAGAATGGATTACTCTTTATTTTTCATTAGAAAAATTAGATAAACATTTAGCAAATAATCCCGGTAGTATTATCGATAATCACGGTTATATATTTAGTTTATGTAAAAAAAATAATGTTGTGGGTGTTTGTGCTTTATTTAATGACGGTAATGGAGTTTACGAACTGGCACGTATGGCAGTATCACCTGCATTTCAAGGACAAGGAATAGCGAAGTCATTATTATTATACAGTTTACAGAAAGCAAGATCGCTATCGGCTAATAAAGTGTACTTACTATCAAATACAAAACTTAAAGCAGCCATTGGGTTATACAAAAAATTTGGGTTTAACACAATTCAAATGGGGCAACATCCAGTTTATTCCAGAGCAAATATTGTGATGGAAATAAAAGCAGTGGAATTAAATGCGCTAGAACTGTAATATCATTTAGTGGAATTATTAAATTAAAAATTTAAGGTTAGGTATGAAAAAATTATTTATAATGTTAATGTTTTTTTTAGTCTCGACATCAGTCAGCGCCTTTACACTGGAGTTTACTGAGGCTCAATTGCAAGAAAAAATTGAAGCAATGATGCCTATTAAGAAAAAGAAATTATTTGTAACCGTCATCATTTCAAATCCAGTTATAAGGTTACTCAAAAAATCAAATAGGTTAGCTGTTAAAGCTGATATTAGTGCGAATGCTTTAGGTTCAGAGAAAGGTAGCGGTAAAATCGAAATCACGGGCTCACTATTGTATAACGCCAAAAAAGGTACGTTTCATTTAAAAGATCCAAAAATAGAATCTATGCACATTGATGATGTACCGGATATGTATCAAGCCAAAATTAAAAGCCTCGCTCAGTCCGCAATAATTAAAACCATGGCTACTCGACCAATCTACAAGTTAAAAGAAGATAATTTAAAACAAAAATTAGCAAAAGCATCTTTAAATTCTATTTTAGTAAAAGGCGGTAAACTAATTATTGATTTTGGTTTTTTTTAATCTGAACTTAAATTTTTACTACGAAGCTAGTGTCTCTGGCTTACTATCCAAATCTAATAAGAATAGATCTAAAAAAACATAAGAGAATTTCACCAATGTCTAATCCGATAATAGCCGATAATAAACCCAAGCAAGTGAACCTTAAAAAAGGCGATGAATACCATTTTTGCAGTTGCGGTCGTTCACAAAACCAACCTTTTTGTGATGGCTCACACGTGGGGACTTCGTTTACACCAAAATCCTTTATTGCAAAACAAGATGGTGAGGCTTATTTATGTTCCTGTAAACACACGTCTAATAGCCCTTTTTGTGACGGTAGTCATAAGCAATTTAGTGATAGCCAAGTTGGTAAAGAAGGTCCGGGGCTGACAACAGATTTAAATAGCAGTCCAATTGCGAAAGGCACAGTTGAAGAACCCACTGTTGAGTTTATTCATCAATTAGCGAAAGAAGGTTTATCATCACTGGGACATCACGGCAAAATGTCGTCAATGGGGGTACCTCGTTATAAGTTACCCCATTGGGATGAATTACAAATAATGGCTGCTCAAATGGCGAATAAACCATTAGTAGAAACGCAAATTGTAGCAACTGAGCTTATTATCGGCCCACAAGCCGAAAGACCCATGCGTTTAAAAATTCCATTATTTGTGTCGGACATGAGCTTTGGTGCATTATCAGAAGAAGCAAAAATATCTTTAGCAACCGGTGCTGAATTAGCGGGAACCGGAATCTGTTCTGGCGAAGGAGGCATGTTGCCTGAAGAACAAGCGGCAAATTCACATTACTTTTATGAGTATGCCAGTGCCGGTTTTGGTTATCAGGAATCGTTATTAACTAAAGTACAAGCCTTTCACTTTAAAGGGGGGCAGGGTGCAAAAACGGGAACGGGTGGTCATCTTCCCGGAAATAAAAATATTGGAAAAATTGCCAAAGTTCGAAACATCCCTGAAGGTGAGCCTGCAATTTCACCACCAACATTCAAAGACTTATCGAGTGTAGCAGACTTTAAACGTTTTGCTGATCGGGTTAGGGAAATTACCGGGGGCATCCCTATCGGGTTTAAACTTAGTGCAAACCATATCGAAAAAGATATTCAATTCGCACTCGATGCGAGTGCCGATTATATTATTTTGGATGGCCGTGGAGGCGGTACCGGTGCTGCACCTGAGATGTTTCGAGATCACATTAGTGTGCCAACAATTCCGGCACTTGCTCGGGCTCGGCGTTACCTTGATGAGCAAGGTGCGAGTGGTCGAGTGACATTAATTATCACCGGTGGTTTACGAGTACCTATTGATTTTGTCAAAGCGCTGGCTCTCGGTGCGGATGGCATTGCAATATCTAATAGTGCGATGCAAGCTATCGGTTGTGTAGCAGCGCGTATCTGCAATAGCAATAACTGTCCAGCCGGAATTGCAACACAGAATCCGAAATTGAGGAAAAAATTAAACATCCCAACAGCATCAAATCAATTGCATAATTTTTTTAATGCTTCGGTAGAACTAATGCAAGTTATGGCACGTGCTTGTGGTCACGATGATTTAAATAAATTTAATAAAAATGATCTGGCTACTTGGCATCGAGAAATGGCTTATTTATCTGGGGTTTTGTATTCTGGGTTCGAAATTTAATTTAAAATTGATAACTGCAACGAAATATTTACACTATACTCAAAATTAACACTGAATTAATTTTTGTTATTTAGCCGGTGAAAATTCTTTTAATTGAATTACGTGTAGGTAGTGAATAATATGCCTGATGCTCAAATAGATAATGCAAAAAATCATAGTAACTCTAATATGATTTTAATGATGGTTGGTAAGATCGAAAACGAAATGAAACGTATCGATTATTGGGTGGATAACCCACCGGATCTGGAAGCTGAAGTAGCGTCAGGTACTATAAGGTCATTTTTAGATGCACCATCATTTGAATTATGGCTACAATGTATCTTTATACCCAATGTAAAACGTGCGGTTAAAAATGATAACCTTCCAAAGGAAAGTCAAGTCGGATTCATGGCGATGAAACAATATAATTTTCATACTGTTGTCGAAGAAGCGCAGCCCCTACTATTGTTATTACATGAGTTTGACAGTTTGATTGTTAATCATTAGTTACTTAAATTTAATATTATCACTCTAAATAATTTAATACCCTCCTATTATCTGTATTCTTCAATATTTAAATTAATCTGATCTGCGTATAATCCTGCTGTCGCAGGAATTTTGTTTGTAATTTCTAAGTAACCGCGATAATAATACTAGAATGCCGTAGTTGGTTTTATTCGATACAATGAATTATGATTACTAATTTGACTTAAAGAGGCAATAATGGAAAAAAGTAATCTTGAATACAGTGAGGATATCCATCGTTATGTATTGGATAATTCATTACGTGAGTCACAAATACTGAGTCAATTAAGATCGGAAACAAACAACGATCCCGATGCAATTATGCAAATTCCACCCGATCAAGGCCAGTTTATGGCTCTGTTGGTTAAGCTTATTTCTGCTAAACGAACTATCGAAATAGGCGTTTATACTGGCTATAGCACTTTATGTGTGGCGCAAGCAATGCCAAGTGATAGTTATACGGTAGCGTGTGATATCAATGAAAACTGGACTGCTATAGCAAAAAAATATTGGCAGCAAGCTTATGTTGATTTAAAAATTGATCTTCGAATTGCCCCTGCAATTGATACCTTAAATTCATTAATTAATGACAATCAAGCTGGTACCTATGATTTTATTTTTATTGATGCGGATAAAAATAATTATAATCATTATTATGAACTGTCATTAACGCTATTGAAATCAGGTGGTTTAATGGCAATTGATAATGTATTGTTATTTGGTTCAGTTGTAGATTCTGATAACCTCGATGAAGCTTTAAGAACATCAATAACAGAGGATAGTATTCAAACAATACGAGACTTAAATAAAAAAATTAAAATTGATGAACGGGTTGATATTAGTATGTTAAAAATTTCGGATGGTCTAACGTTAGTTAGAAAAAAATAATATTTACTAATTAGGAATGTTAAATTATAAAGGAAGAGCCGTCTAAAATGTTCAATCAACAACGTGCGGAAACTTACGACAAGTAACGTGCCAAGCTAGCACCGATGCGTGATGCTTTAAATTTTTTAATTAGAATGGTACTGGCCGATTTACCAACTAACGCCAGAATTTCCTGAGTGGCAGTTTACCCTTGTAGAACCGGCAGAAGCCATGCTTGATATTTGCCAACAACGAGCACAGGATAATGGCATTGAGGCTCGTTGTATCTTTCATCATGGCTTACTAGAGACATTACCTGCTTCAGATATGTTTGATGCAGCGACTTGTATTTTTGTATCGCAGTTTCTATTGCAGACTGAATTACGACGAAATTTTTTTAAAAATATAGCCAATTGGCTTGGTTCTAACGGTATTATGGTGAGCGCTGATTTAGCATCTGATATGAATACAGTGAACTATGAACGTTTATTTGATGTTTGGATTCGAACTATGCAGTATTCCGATATGCCTGTAGCCGAAATTGACAAATTCAGAAGTTCATTTGGTCATGATGTTGCAATTGTCCCCCCTTATGAAATTGAGTCACTCATTGCATCAAGTGGTTTTGATTCTCCAGTACTTTTTTTCAGACGTTATTTATGCATGCCTGGTTTTCTAAATTAGCTAGATAAATTTGAATGTAAAAAGAAGTTGTTTTCGTATGTAATAATAATAATAATAGAAATAAAATGAATTTGGTTTTAATAGTATTTAAATTTAATTTTAGTATTCTGGATTTTAACTGCAGAATAAAATTCACTTATAATTAATGATTTTTTATTTTAGGCCGATATATACATAGTTGAAATATGATAATTTACTTAAATTTTTATCCTTATACACTTAACTAAGTAAATACCTCATAAATTTCAATATTTATTTAATCACTTAGGTACTGTTATAAATCCTTAGCAAAGTTGTGTTAAATTGATCTATAGGCAATACTTAACCATAAATGCTGCAGAAATTACATAATGGTGAAAAAAGCTTCTACTGCTAAGGGCAAAAAAAATACAAGTTTGCCTTATATTGAACCGTCAATACGCGTTATTGCAGGGTTTTTATTGTCGGTCATTGGTGTATTACTTTATGTGTATGATGAGCTACTGATTATTTTAGTCGGTTCATTATTATTCATTAGCGTTAATTTATTTCAGTCTGGTATAACACACATTTGTATTATGGAAAAAACCTTAAAGTTGTTTGGGTTTCGTAGTGAGTTAGATGAAATTAAAGAATTAAGCATTGAAGCAGAACGAGCAGCCTCAATTGAAAAAGATTATATTAAAACCTTAAATTTACTCAACGAAGCAATCATAGAAGTGTCTCAGGATGGTTCCATATTAACAGCCTCTGATGGCTGGTCAAAACTGATTGCCGAGCACTGTATGGGGCCGGTTTCTGAATTTGATAGTACCAGAAATTCATTAATTTCATTTATTCATCAAGAGGATAAAATAAAAGTAAAGAAAATATTGCTCAAAGTATCTGTTTCAGATGAAACTATTCATCGAGTACGGTTTCGTTTAAAAACAAATAATATTACAGAGCATTGGATTGGCGGTAAATTCATGTTGGAAAATTTAGGTGATAGTGATGTACGTATTCGGGGTGTATTACGGGATATCACGGATGCTTATCTTCAAGAAAAGAAAATTAAACACATGGCAATGCATGATGCTTTAACGGGCTTACCTAATCGTGTTTTGTTGGATAAAAAAATGGAACATGCACTTGCGCAAGCAAAACGCAACAAGGCTTTGTTCGGAGTACTTTTCATTGACTTGGATAATTTTAAACAAGTTAATGACATTCATGGCCATAAGACTGGTGACAATTTATTAGTATCAGTCAGTCGAATAATGAAACAACGATTACGTGAGAGTGATACTTTAGCGCGTTGGGGTGGTGATGAATTTGTGGTTATACTTCCTGAACTAAAAGATATCTCGGGCATTCGTGATGTCGCCGAGTCGATTATGGGTATCTTAGAAGGAGAACTCACCGATGAGGGTTTTGAAGCCATTGTGACTTTGAGTATTGGTGGTGCAGTTTACCCAGATGATGCGGATACTGCTGAGAGTTTGTTAGTGCAAGCTGATAAAGCACTTTATTGTGCAAAAGAGCAAGGTAGAAATAATGTTCAAATATACAGTGAGCTGCGTGACCAAAAACTAGGTTACTACGACTTTGATATGACTAATAGATTTAGTCAGGCTGTAAAAGATGATAAAATTCAAGTAAATTATCAAGTCATTGTTTCATCATCAGATCATAAATCGTGTGGCTTTGAAGCATTAGCACGTTGGCATGATGAAAAATATGGCTGGGTTAGCCCTGGAATATTTATCCCCATGGCTGAAAATTTGGGTTTAATACAAGATTTGGGCAAGCAAGTACTTAAAAAGTCATTAATGGATTTTTCATCAATTTCCAATGATAGTGATTTATTATTATCTGTTAATATATCGAATAGGCAGTTAATGCAAGGTGATTTTAATCAGGTCATTTGTAAATTACTCAAAGAGTGTCATGTTAAACCCGAGCAAGTGAAATTAGAAATCACAGAAAGTTTGGCGCAAATTGATATTACACGAGCAAAAGAAATTTTAGGTTCATTACGTAAAATGGGTTTTCAGTTGTCACTAGATGATTTTGGAACAGGTTATTCGTCATTATCGAACTTGCACAATTTACCAGTACATGAACTAAAAATTGATATGTCATTTGTACAGCGTTATGCCGATGATGATGGTAGGGTTATGCTTGAAACGATTATAGCAATGGGCCATGCATTAGGATTGATCATTGTTGCTGAAGGTGTTGACAGTTTAGAATGTGCTGAAGTATTAAGTGAAATGGGTGTTGAGAAGCTTCAGGGGTATTATTTTAACAAACCACTACCGTGGAATGAAGTTAAAAATTTATATATACAAGGCTCTGAAGTTGATATAAAGTTAAAAGTTGATGCTAAATAAATAATACTTAAATTAATAATTCTTAGAATATAAATAAATTATGATAAAAATTGTCGTTGTTATTATTTTATTGGGTTTAGTCTATTTTTTCTTTATTAAACCAGACTTACCACAATACCTCGAGTTTAAAAACCAGCAGTACGGTCCTAGCAAATTACAAACAGCTAATGACAGTCGCAGTAAAATGTACCGCTACAACAGCGAATCTAATACAAATAGTGATTATATTCTATTATTAAAACCCGATGCCGATTCTGGCGATGCAGGTGACTTTTTAACATTATTTTCATCACATTTTTCCAAGCAGGGATTTGTATTTAAAACTCGAGGAGAACAAATGTTGGGTTTACGCGATGACGGTGTAGTATACATGACAACGTTGCCTAGCATCGATCTGCTGGTAATACTTGTAGTAGAAACGTCAAATAAGCCCCGTTCAATGTCGGATGCACAAGAAATATTTAATTCATTGAGTCAAATATCAATATAAAAAATTTCGGATAAAATAGTGAGTGGTCATGAAGTTGCAGGGTATCATAGTGAGTTTTACGGTTTAGCGATTGCTGGAGGAATATCATCTTGGGATTATGAGCGAGTTAATGATAATAGTGACAAACTAGAACGAGCGTTGCTAAACGAGAAAGATAAACTCGATTTAGTCGTTAAAAAGCAAATTGAATTATTAGATTTAAAAATTATCAAGTACGATCTTGATAATTTGCCAAGTTACATCGACGGTGTTCTTATCGAAGATGATCCATCAGAAGAGTTATATAAAAAACAACATTTTCTTGAATATTTTAATAGCACTAAATCGAATAGTGCGTGTGCGGATATTTCTCAGTATATAGACAATACCAGTTTTGAAATTGTCCTAAGCGTATTAGTTACTGAACGTGTTAAACGTACAGATTTGGAACGGTTATTAAAAGAACTCATTGAATTTGTTTTACAGTCGGATAATTTAATAAAACTACTATATTAAAAGTATATTATTGTAACATCGTTCTTTAATTGTTAATAAATTTCAATAGAGTTTACTCATACTATGAATAAAGAAAATAATCGATATTAGAATATGTATTATTGGTGATTCATTGGTGAATGGCTCGGGGAATGAAAATAAACTCGGTTGGACCAGCAGAGTCTATGTTGCATAGCAAAAAACTGAAACAGACATTACCTAATATAACTTTAGTGTTAAACGTAATATCTTATTAAACATAAAGTTTTGATGGCAATATAAATGTTGACTCATTTCGAGTTCAGATAATAGAATTATTCTTTAAAATATAATTGATTTAATATAAGGATATTAAGATGATACTAGAAGTTGCAATTTTAAATGTTAAACAAGGTATGGCAGTCAGCTTTGAATCTGCATTTGATGAGGCGAAAAAAATTATAAGTTCGATGAATGGTTATATCTCGCACGAGCTGCAAAAATGCGTTGAGACTGACAACCAATATATCTTACTTGTTCGTTGGAAAACTATAGAGGATCATACAACGGGATTTCGCTGTTCAGAACAATACCAACAATGGAAAACACTGTTACATCATTTTTATGAACCCTTTCCAACGGTTGAACATTATCAGAGTATTAGTTAATTATTTGGCGAGTATTCAATATACTAAAACCTTTAAAGCCCGCTTTGCTAATAGATAGAGCTTATGTTAATTAAACAAGTTAGTGTGTCTGACGCATCAATGTTAGCACAATATTATACAATTAATGCGTCCCATCTTAATCGCTGGGAATCGGTAAAAGATCGAGGATATCATAAACTTGATGCATGGACTCAGCGTTTAGAACAATGTGAGCTAGAACAAAAAGACAATAAGGCAGCTTACTTTGTTGCGCTTAATACTAGTGCTACCAAAGTCATTGCTACCTGTAATTTAACAAACATAGTACACGGTGCTTTTTTAGCTTGTTACATGGGCTACTCAGTTTCTAAAGAGTACGAAGGCTGTGGTAAAATGAAGCAATTGTGTCAGCATGTAATTAGTTATGCGTTTAATAACTTGGCTCTCAATAGAATTATGGCCAATTATATGCCGAATAATGAACGATCAGAGAACTTGCTGAAAAGTTTGGGCTTTGAAATTGAAGGGCGTGCTAAAAAATATCTATTCATCAATGGTCTCTGGCAAGACCATATTTTAACATCATTAATAAGTCACAATTAACGGTTTGGGTTATGAAACGAGTTTGTATCAACAGTAGTTTACAAATTTATCATTACAACTGAATTATTCAGAAGTTCAGTTCCAAGTTAGCATTAAATTTCCTTTATATGATAATCTAGATATAACTGAATTCTTAGGTTATGGTGAATTTCAAGTTAATTCTAAAATTTCTCATCATACTCTGAGCTTAATATAGTGTAATAATCTAGAATGACGATTTACTAAAGGTGTTATTGATATTGGCTGGAGCTTTCCATTAGACGCTCGAAATGATATAAAAGACTTTGTTCAAACATTTACAAGCTACGGTGAAATATGATTAGTTATAATCAACAAGTCAGCAGAATAGGCATTGGAATTTCTGATTTCTTATCGGTTAAAATTACGTACTATTTTAGTATTTATCGTATATAAAATTATATGTTATTTAATATGGTAACTCTATGCTTAGTATCGAAACACCGAACTTAATTCTGCGCGATTTCACTAAGAACGATTTAACTAACTATACCGCTTTAAGAAGTGACGAGAAATTTAAACGTTTCTATGATGAGTTAGATGTTACCTGCAGTAAATCCAAAACGTTACTGGAACAGTTTATTTCTGATTCAGTTGTAGTATCCCGGACTAATTACCAACTGGCAATCACAAAAAAATGTGGAACTTTAATTGGTTCTTGTGGAATTCGTCTCAAATATAATAATATTGCTTCTCTTGGGTGTGAGTTAGGAAGATGCTATCAAACGACTGGTTTTGCATTTGAAGCATCTAGCAATATTTTAATGTATGCTTTCATTAATTTAAAAATTGAACGCGTCTATGCTGAAACAATTTCAGAAAATAAGGCCGCGTTAAAATTGTGTCAAAAACTTGGTATGACATTAGAGCAAGAACGACTAAAAGATAGATTTTTCCGTGGTAGATGGTGGAATACGGTAGTTATGGGGATAACGAATCCTGAATGATGAAAATTGAAATTATTAAAGCAGATATTACAAACCTAAAAGTTGATGCGATTGTTAATGCTGCAAATAATGCAATGTGTGGCGGCGGCGGTGTTGATGGTGCTATTCATCGTGCTGCGGGTGAAAAATTATTGGCGCAATGTCGTACGATGAATGGCTGTAAAACAGGATTTGCAAAATTGACCGAAGGTTATGAGTTACCTGCAAAATTTATAATTCATACGGTAGGTCCAGTTTGGTATGGTGGCGATAAAAATGAGGAAGTTTTACTCGCATCGAGTTATCGAGAATCTCTAAATATTGCTAACGAACATGAATTTAAAACAATCGCTTTTCCGTTGATTAGTTGCGGTGCATATCGGTTTCCACTTGAGCGTGCATGTGAAATTGCTGTAAATGAAGCGATGCAGTGTGCTGGGAAAACAACGTTACAGTGTGTTACATTTGCATGTTTTAGTAGTAAGGTACAAAATACTTTAAACAAAACTTACCAGAATTACCGGGCTTCAGATTATTGAAATGGCAGATGCAAAAGTAGAGCTAACATTAGAACTAGCTTGCTGTACTCAAGTAGATGCGATTTGTAATTTAGTGAATCTTTGTTATCGAGGTGAACGAGGTTGGACCACAGAGAAAAGTTTGGTATCAGGGGATAGACTCGATTCTAAAGAGGTTCAAGGATATCTTTATTCGAGTAATACTCAGCTACTTGTTGCTATTTATCAATCTAATTTAGTGGCGTGTATTTGTATTGAGAAAGACAGGAAAAATAATGATAGTGTTCAAATTGGCTTATTTGCTGTGCATCCAGATTTACAGGGGCAGGGTGTTGGTAAGGATATACTATTGCAAGCAGAACAGTTTGCGGCTAAAAAATTAAACATTACAAAATACATCATGCATGTTCTGACTGACCGCCAAGAATTGATTGAATTTTATCAACGACGCGGCTATATTCGAACAGGAGTAATCCATGGATTCCCGATTGAACGTAATGTGGGTGTACCTATCGAGCCAGACTTGATGATTGAAATACTTGAGAAAGTACTTAATTAAAATGAAAAATATTCGAATTTTGGCTTTATCCGGCAGTTTACGTAAAGACTCCTATAATACTATTTTATTAAAAGCTGTTGCACAACTAGCACCAAACGGTGTGGAAGTGATTATTTTTAATGAAATGGACTTGATACCCTTGTTTAATCCCGATAGAGAAAATGATGATATTCAGGTGATAACGAAGCTACGTAAAGAGCTAAAAAAGTCGGACGGTCTTTTTATATCAAGCCCTGAGTATGCCCATGGAATATCCGGGGTATTAAAAAATACTTTGGATTGGTTTGTGAGTGGTGAAGAATTTCCTTATAAACCAGTTGCTTTATTTAACACATCGCCACGCGCATCTCATGCACAACTCGCTTTGCGTGAGGTGATTTCAACTATGTCCGGGACAATCATTGAATCGGCCTCAATATCCATTCGTCTGCTTGGTACCCGCATCGACGTTGATGATATAGTTAATGACAGTAATATGTCAGCCGACATTATTCATAAAATAAAATTATTCCGAGACAGTATCACTGGAACTGCTGAATAGATTTTATGGCTAAAATTTACTTCCAAAAATTATCTGAGCTAGTAATAGAAATTAAACATTTTTTTAGTGGTGCAGCAGTATATATTAATGGCAGTATCTGTGTATCTTGGTCGCCTGTAGGTTTGGTTTTTAAATTATCCGAGACTGAAGTTGACAAGCTAATAAATTCAAGAGATGCAATTCCATTACGATATTTTCCTAAAGGGCGTGTCAAAAAAGGTTATGCGCTTTTTGAAAATCCAGACGAGAAAAAAATGAGTCATTGGAAAAAATACTTTACGTTATCTGCCAAGCAAGTTTAATATCCTGAGCTGCACATAAAAAGTTAATTTATTACCCTAAGAATTTATAAAAATTAGTCCTACGTAACGTGTTGAGTTTATGGGATGGCTAATGTTTGGAGGGGCTCGAATCGCGCAAATGCAGGAGCATTGTTTAATTTCAAATATTTATGCGAATTGAATTAATTGACAAATTTTACAGTCTTAATTTATATGCTAAAGGAAGTCGTTTGAACTTATGGATTAAGGTATTAATGGCAAAAAAATTAGTTAGTGATTATTTTGAAGTTAGATTTATAGAATATTTTAATACTGATAATAATTATATCTTTAATTTAATAAACGTTGAAACAGTTAAGATTTAGGGAATTAGTAGTGGACGAATTAAATTTAGTTTTCGTGTAATTTCGATCTGCATATGAACTTGTTTATACTAATTTAAGTTTTTAATTCTTATTTTGTATGTACCATCCATCCTAGATTAACCATTAATAAATTATTGTATTTAATTGTTATTTAAAATAAATTTTTTTTATGTATGAAAAGGTACTGTTTTAAATAAAGAAGCACAGTATTATCATTAATAAAAAAAAATATTTTCCATTTCTAAATTTGTTATTTGATCTTTTTTTTATTGATCCACTCAAGCCTTTTAAATAAATACCGTTGACATCGTTTAATATCTGTTGCTATCTTTGCTCGTCCTCGTGAAAGGAGTGTTGGCATCAGTGTTTTTACCTATGTCAATAATTTTAATTAACGGGGTAATTAGTTCAGGGTTGCGTTGCTTTTATCCCCTGGTTTTACCGGCATACACAATCCGCTATAGAAATTGATTGGTTTGAAGAGTTTTATCTGTCACATAATATTTTCAATTAAAATAAAGGAATAACAAAGTGAAAAAAATGAAAAGTTTATTTACTGTGGTAATTATAGGCTTATTAGCCAGTTCGTTAATAACGCAAGCTGCACTAGCGGGTCGTGAGCGTGGTGCAAGAGAAGTGCTAGCAGCAACATTAGCTGTTGATGCAGTAACGGCAGATTTTGCTGTAATGGTATTAGGCTCAGGTGGGCCGGTAGCGACTGAAAATGGTCGTGCTGGATCCAGTTTATTAATTTTTGTTGAGAAAACCCCCGTATTGTTGATGGACACCGGTAGTGGTTCTTTTAAATCATTAGCCCTAAGTGGGGCACGTTTAACTGATGTAGAAAATTTTCTTTATACCCATTTGCATATCGATCATACTTCGGATATGTCAGCGATGATTAAATCCTTATTTTTTCATCGTTTAGGTGCGGGTTTATTATTACCCAATACGATTAATTTTTATGGTCCTGTGTCAAAAAATCCGGGTTATGACTCTATGTCTAAATATATTTCTAGTCATTATGTTGGTCCGGATGGTGTTGAGCGTTATCTAAATGGTTTTGCAAATGCATTTTTTGGTGGTGCTTCAGCATTTGTTCCAGTCGGAAATGATTTACCGTCTGATTCAACATCAACAACAATGACTACAGTATTGGCTGATTTAAATGGATTAAGAGTAAAGTCAATTCCAGTATTTCATGGTGGTACACCGAGCTTAGCGTATCGAATTGAATACAAAGGTAAAAGTATTGTTTGGAGTGGCGATACTAACTCTAGTACCGACAATATGATTACGATTTCAACAGGGGCTAATGTTTTAATATATGACACTGCAATTCTAGAAACACCAGTTCCAGAGTTTTTGTTAATGTTTCATACGACACCAACCAGAATTGGTGAAGTTGCAGCAGCAGCTGCACCTGCAAATTTGGTGTTATCGCATTTATCGATTATTACAGAAAATAATTTAGGATTAATTCAGCGTACTATCAGGCAGCAAGGTTTTAGAGGCACTATTATTCCAGCAAGTGATCTTCAAGTGATAAACGTACCATAGCTCGTGTATGTCAACGCTTAACTGAGTTGATATTTGAGGGTTATAGTTTGCTTATATAACCCTCGTTTTTATTTTTGGGTATAGCCAGATTTATACTGTTTGTACACTTCAAATCCAGAGTTGATGGGCAATTTATAGTTTTAGCAATAAACCACAAATTAATAATGGTATAGGCTTTATAATGGCTATATTTTAGTAATTAATTTCCCCTATGTTTGTACAATATTTCCATTATAGGTATTATGTTTCTAAGTCTACAATGATTTCTAATCTGTGCAAAAACAGTGGAAATTAGTGTTATTTAGTAAGGAAATTAATTGTTTATATGAGCTTGGTTTAACTCAAAGCTGGATAATTACTCTCCAAACGTCTGTTAGTCAGGAGGAAATCATTGGCGTTTAATAAATTAAAATTGCTCAAAAGCTCGATGGAACAAGTGTGGTTAATTTGGGCTGGGCATCAATTGGGTAAAGAATTGGAGCAGGGTCAACTCCAAAAACGTGGACACCCTGTTCGTCAAGCATTACTACCGTTATGGCACGTTACATTTTTTTGTTCAGTCATTAGTTTACTGCAATTCCCAACAACGCTGGCAGCGCATGGCCTGGTTTTTCTGGATTTTATTGCACTGGATCGTGTCGCTAAACAAAGTCCTAGTGGTTTGAAACACAACAAAATGTTGTCGAGAGCCACATTGTTTTATACGCAGGATTTTGCGACTATTAAAGTCTTGGCTGAATTTGTAGCGAATGAGAAAAAAAATCATTTTGGGCGTGTTAAGATTGGTTGGAAACCAGATCAGGCGAATATTATTTGGATTGGACGTACCCATAATCCATCAAGTTATTGGCGCGATCAATACCATCATGGCGGTTGGTTACAACCTTCAATCTCACGTCCAAGTATTGCCGAGTTTGAAGTACCAGGTGGTATTTTACCGGCTCATTCAACTGGAATAGCCGTTGAAGGAGGCTCCACTGTTAGCAATAATGTAGGCTTAGCATACAATACAAGTTTAGGCTTTACTTCTAAACTTAATAATGACGGTCTGGAAGTTCCGAGCCTTTTTGGAAATGGTCGAGGGATCCACAGTTCGTCGCTTGCTTTTAGATTATCGTATCGTTTTGAGGGTGTCCAAGGTGGTAATGAGTTAGGTATTCTAGGGACAAACAACCATATAATAAGCAATACTAGTAGTATTAAAGAAATAGAGCAGTGGGTCTTTGGTTTATTTGTAAACTGGGTTTTTTCTGATATTAAATTGACGTCAGAGTTAACGCAAATTAGTAATGAAACTATTAATAGCAGTTCGACTACGACACCAGAAAAATTTGTAAATGCCTATGTCATGGCTGACTATACTATAAATCATGATTGGAATATATATTCTCGCTGGGAAGATACATTAAATGAAGAGTCAAGCCAATATTTATTTATTTTTCCAAAATTTGCAATTAAAAGAAATTTAGTAGGAGTTCGTTACGGTATAAACAGGAGTCAGATATTTAAATTTGAAATTAGTGATAACCAACTATTTTCAAGTAAGGAATATCGACAGTTAGCAGTACAATGGAGTTATGTATACCCTTGAAATTCTTAACAACAATCCGATTGATCGTTCTGGTATTTTTGCTTGTTAGCAATTTTACGTCGGCATTTGCCACAGAGCGGCGGTTATTGTTAATTACTAACTCGAACTACAAACCATTGTCACTCAATAAAACTGAATTACGCAGATTATTTTTAGGCATTCCAGTTTATCGCAAAGGCAACAGACTTATACCGTTTGTTAATAAAAGTGAAGATTTATGTTACCAGGTATTTTTGCAATCGGTAATAGGCATGTCAGAAAAACGTTATGAGCGTACTTTGGTTTCTGGTTTCTACCGGCAAGGCGTGTTATCGCCAAATATATATCAGGATCAAATTAAATTATTATCTGATTTAAAAACTGAAGAACTCGGTATTAGTTTTTTATTTGATACCGAAGGTATAGAAGAAAAACAATTTAATGTGGTCCAGGAAATATGGATATCAGACACACCTTAGTTTCCTGGGCGCGTAGCCTTAGTGGTCGAGTACTGATCTCGATTGTATTAATACACTTAGTGTTAATGACGGGCTTGTTTCATTCCATTCTTAGATTGGTTGAAAATAATTATACAGATCAATTCATTGACGACATTCGAACCGATAGTCAACGCGTAACACAGCTAGTTATTTTTGAGTTACAAAATGGCGATCTAGAGCAAATAAGACAATTTTCAGAAAACCTGCTACTCGGAGGTCAACTTGTCGTTATAGATATTAAAAATTCATTTGGAAAATTTGTATACCCTGCCGACGAACAGTTTCGAAATAAATATAAATTTCATGAAGATTTTTTCTTTGGCGATAATGACGATAATTTGTATTTTATTAAAAGTCGACTTGTTACAAACGACGGGCGATATATCGGAAGCTTACAACTAGCATACGATGAACACTCTACCCTTGAGGAAGTTAAAAAATTATACCGCAGTGGAATAATTATAGCTGCTATTTATTTATTTATCGTTATTGTTTTCACTGGTGCAATCGATATGTATCTAACTAAACCATTACGAAATTTAACTCGAGATGCAAACCGAATTGCATCAGGACAATATCGAGAACAGTTTTCAATAACGACCAATGTTAATGAAGTGAAGCTTTTAGCTGAAAGTTTAGAATTAATGCGTAATGAATTGGTTAAACGTGGTGAAAAACTAGCCGATAGAGAAAAACGATTGCGGGTCTTAGTTAATAGTATTTCTGATGCGGTAATAGTTTGTGATCAATACGGTAAAATGGAATCTGTGAATCATGCCGTTACTTCTTTTACGGGCTATGGCATGAATGATCTAGAAAATGAAAATATTGCTCGGTTGATCAATTTTAATGAAGTTGTGGCGAGTATTAAAAAACCTGATGCAGAACGTATTTTTGAAACTATCGTTAGGGATAAAGCCGGTGTTGAAATTCCCGTTGATGTTAATGTAAGTGAATTGCAGCAAGGGAATAGTCATTTATTGTTAGTCTTAATTCGTGACATTCGAGAACGAAAGCGAAATGAAATCGCGCGACATGATTATTATAACGAAATGGCTCAAGCAGGGCGCTTAGGTATAATGGGCGAGATGGCTGCAGGTATTGCCCATGAATTAAATCAGCCGCTTGCGGCCATAAGTTTATATTTACAAGGTTGTATGCGTGTGACTGAGCCCAATAAAATTGATATAGACGAGATGCTCTACGCTATTAAAGCTGCCGATGAACAGGCATCGCGAGCGGCGGGAATTATACGTCGAATGAAAGGTTATGTTCGAAAAGAAGTTGATAATGATAATCTTGAAGTAGTTGATACTAATGTATTGATTAAACGCTCGGTTGAATTTGTTCTTTTGGATACTAAGTATTCTTTTATTCAACCTGAGTTATTATTAACCGCCAGAACACTCGAAGCAAAAGTGGATTGTTTGCAAATAGAACAAGTACTGGTTAATCTTATTCGTAACGCAATTGAAGCGATTTTATCACAAAGTTATCAGCCGCACTATTTGAAAATACGTTCTGAAATTGATATTGACGGTAATATTAAAATCTGTGTTATTGATTCAGGTTGTGGCGTTGATAATAAAAATGCAGACAAAATTTTTGATACCTATTTTTCAACTAAAGTGGATGGCTTAGGTATGGGCCTTGCTATTTGCCGTTCAATAATTGAAGAGCATGATGGTATTTTACAGTATCGACCAAGTTCAAGTATTGGTTCTGAGTTTTATTTCACACTACCGCTGCACGGCATTTAACATTCTGATACGGTATAATTAATAAATTTAGTGGTGAAAATGTTAAAATGTTAAAGTCTATATCATTATTTCGTCCCAATAGTTTACTTGGCCGTTATGTTCTGGTGTCGACGATAATTTTTGTGATTTTAGTTATTACTGCAACACTTGGCTGGTATACCGTGCAGCAGGGAGTATATCAGCATCATGGACACATGAAGACATTAACAAATCTTGAAATTGCAACACAAAAGTACAATTTAGATTATCAAGGCGTTAAGTACGCAACACTCGAGTTTCTGATTCAACCTGACGATATTAAACTCACACAATATAAAAAAAGTTATGACATATTCACTAATAGTTTTTTGGCGTTAGATAATAGTCGTAAAAAAATAGCAGCTGATAAATTTAAATTCCATTTTACTAATTTGATCAAACACAAAAATTCACTCGCCTTGGAGCTGAAAAAACTAATTGATGTCAGACTAAACGCAGAACAAACATTTCCCTTTACATCGAATATGTTAATATTAGCCAAGGCCAATGCTGAAATATTAGCTTTTATCGACCGAGTTGTATCTCCTAAAATTAATCCAGATGAAATCATTTCAGATAAAATAAAATTATTATTCACCGATACGCGTTATTCCTGGGTTCGATTAATTGCCGAATACCGTTTATTAGTGTCAGTACGTTTTGGTATTTTTACTGGAGACTGGCGTCATGCATACAACCAACGAGTATATAATATTAGCTTATTAGTTGATAATATTAATGCGAACCTAAAAAATTTACGAATCCATCAATCTAATAAAAAATTACCCTTTGTGATTGATAATGAAATCACTCAATTGTATCAATTAAGTGAAAATTCATTGAGTAGTTATCAAGATGCAATATCACTATTGAGTACACCCAATTGGCGTAAAGATTTAGTGTTGTTACGCGATAAACTCCGACCGGCTTTCTCAAATTTAGATAAATCGATTCAGTTATTACAAGAAGAAGAAGAAAAAGTGTGGTCAACTTCGATGGAGGAGCTAACATCAATCGCAGAATCGTTATCGTATGCTCTATGGTTTTTATTATTTGTTTGTTCATTATTAGTTGTTTTAGGCTACTTTATGTTTTCTAGAGCAATACTACAGCCCATTCAAAATATCGCACAAACATTCAAAAATGAAGCGACAGGTAAAATTACTGAACTTCAAGATTTTAGCTCGGCAACTGAAATTAGAAATTTAACCGATGCATTTCACGACATGCGTAAGCAAGCACATTCGCGAAAATTACGGCTTACGACCATTTTGGATAATGCCGCCGAAGCAATAATTACTATCGATAATAACGGCATAATTGAAACCTTTAATGCCGCTGCTGAAAAATTGTTTGGCTACCACACATCTGAAATGTTGGGTGAAAATGTTTTAATGTTAATTAGTAAAAATGAGCGGGAATATTATCAAAAATTGTTTTATAAATATCAACACATCAATAGTTACCGGCATGTGTTAGAAGGAGAGAACGGATATGAGATTGAAATCTTAGGCAAACAACAAAAATTATTACCCGTATCAATAAAAATCAGCAAAACTAAAATTGACGATAAATTTTTTTACACTGCATTGGTTGTTGATCTAACTGAACGTCGAGAGAATGAACTTGAGCGACAACAGCATCTTACCGAGATGGCTCATATTGGACGACTGAGTATCATGGGGGAAATGGCTGCTGGTATGGCACATGAATTAAATCAGCCTTTAGCAGCCATGTCATTATACCTACAGGGTAGCCTGAGAAGTTGTAATCCTGAGTCAGAAGATTGCAAAGACATTATTACCGCGGTGCATTCGGCGATTGAACAAGTCGATCGGGCGAGTATTATTATTCGCACCATGCGAGGTTTTGTTCACCGGGGGTCATTTAAACTTGAAATTATTGATATTAACGAATTAATTAAGAAATCGGTCGAGTTCGTGTTGTTTAGCCAACAAAGTATCAATCCGCAGCCGACATTTCTGTTTAGTGATTCAACTATTATGGTAAATGTAGACGCTTTGCAAATTGAACAGGTTCTTGTCAACTTAATACGTAATGCGTTTGATGCCCAGTCAACAGTGGTTCCATCTAAACGAGTATTAACAATACGAACTGAAATAGATGACGCTGGTTTTGCTAACATTACTGTTATTGATGAAGGTGAAGGTGTCGCCTCAGAAAATGTTGATAAGATATTTGATACGTATTTTACAACTAAAACGGAAGGCCTAGGAATGGGCTTGTCGATATGTCGATCAATTATCGAAGAGCACAATGGTATATTATGGTATAAACCGGGTATACAGCAGGGCTCACAATTCTGTTTTACGCTACCAGTGTCCAAAACGTAAAAATAATAAAATTATTGCACTATTAAATCTGTGTTTTGTAGAGTCAGACATTAAACTAAGGTAAAATAATCGGTATGTCTAATCCTACCATTTTTATAGTTGATGATGATCCCGCAATGCGAGATTCATTAAGCTGGTTATTGAAAAATATTGGTTATACCGTCGAAGTTTTTTCCTCAGCACAAGAATTTCTTGACAACTACGAGCAAACCGCACCAGGTTGTTTGGTACTTGACGTTCGTTTACCTGGAATGAGTGGTATTCAGTTACAGCATAAAATGAAGTCTGAAAATATTCGATTACCGGTTATCATCATTAGTGGTCACGGCGATGTACCCATGGCGGTAAAAGCAATGCAGCAAGGCGCATTGGTATTTTTAGAAAAACCATTTCGAGATCAAGAATTATTGGATAATATCCAAGATGCACTCGAAATTGATGCTAAATACCGGGAAAAGGATGCTGTGTCTCAAATCATTCGAGCATATATTGAATCCTTAACACAGCGCGAAACTGAGGTAATGGCGTTAATGGTCAAAGGTGAATCGAGTAAAGAGATTGCTAAAAGCTGTGAAATTAGTGTCAAAACTGTCGAAATTCATCGCGCTCGGGTGATGGAAAAAATGCAAGCAAATTCCTTACCTGAACTTGTTCACATGACTATAAACTTGCAAAATTGATCCCGATCGGCGTATTGCTTGAGTGACGGGCAATGTGTTTTTACTGCTTATTCGCAATTACCCCAAAATCAAATATCTGAGCCCTGCTTAATAACTAAGCAACCACTCCTTTGTTAAATATTAATACAATAACAAGTATGTAATTTATTTCGTCTAGTTCATGCTCCCGACTGATGAGTTCTGCATAATTTGACTAATCATAATGACTATTTCTATTTAATTTCAATGTTATTTTCGAATTAATTTTGTTTAAAAAATAATCAACTTGTCTTAAATTGTATTAAATTAAAGCAATTATAATCAAAAAAACAAATTTTGTTTATTTTATGTGAGTTGCTTCACAGTATTGCGCCTAGTTGTACTTTATGTTCCACTATACGTGTAAGTAAAAACCCGTATATGTATAGCGTTTTGGTGGTGGGTACTACTAAATAAAGTCGGAATAACAGAGCAATTGGGAGTCATAATGGAAATTAAAGTTAAGTTAGGGACAGGGCTAGAACATAAAAACGTTGAGATATCAGAATCTGAGCAAATTTGTTTGTCTAGGAGGAATTTTTTACTCACCGGTACAACCGCCATCATTCTCTCAACTATGCCTGGTGTTAGCTCTGCGGTACAACTGGTATCCAAAGATTACGAAATTGTGAGAGTGGTTGCGCTAAAAGACCTTAAGCTCGATCAACCCATCGATTTTTCATATCCACCTAATAATCCGGTATCCAGTTTCTTTTTAGTCAAACTTGGCGAGCAAGCAGGTGCTGGTCTTGGTCCAAATAAAGATATCGTGGCATTTAGTAATTTATGCAGTCACATGGGAGGACCGCTTAATGGTACATACAAAGCTGCCCATAAGGCAGTTGGCCCTTGTCCATTACATTTAACCACTTTTGATCTAACGCGACACGGTATGGTTATTTCAGGTCACGCAACTCAGGCCCTACCTCAAGCAAGGCTCGAAATTATCGACGGCGCTATTTATGCGACAGGTGTAACAGGTTTAATTTATGGTCAACACGATAACTTGGTCTAAATACAGATAGGACGAACTATAAAATGAAAAAAAAATCTGAAAATAAGATTATCTCTGAAGAACAAGTACCATTACCACCAAGTAATGCAGAAGTGTTCACAACGGCATGTGATTATTGCATTACGGGTTGTGGCTATAAAGTCTATCGATGGCCAGTGGGTAAAGACGGTACAGCAGCAGCAGACAATAATGCTTATGGCGAACAATTTCCCGTTGGAATTTTAAGTGGGGTATGGGCGAGTCCAAATCAACATAATATAGTGTCGGTTAATGGCAAGCCACATCATATTACTATTATTGGTGACCGTGAAAATAAGGGTCCAAACCTAGGTGGTGATCATAGTATTCGTGGTGGCACCATTGCCAAAAAATGTTATAACCCGAATACCCCAACTAAAGATCGCCTCAAATATCCAATGATTCGTGTCGATGGTAAATTAATTCGTGTACCGTGGGAGTTTGCTATTGACGTGATGGCCGAAGTGTCAAAACACGTACTCAATAAATACGGTAAAAGTGCTTGGGGTATGAAAATGTATTCCTACCAATATTGGGAAAATACCCATGCACTAACAAAACTAGCATTTCAGGGAATACAAACCCCAGCATGGGCAGTGCACGATCAACCTACAGGACATGGCCCGGATACACCGGGTATGTCTGATGCCGGAATCGATAATTTCAGTCCGTGTTATGAAGACTGGGGAATGGCCGACGTATTATTCATTTCAGGTACCGATCCATTTGAATCAAAAACAATAATTTTTAATGAACGAATCCTACCGGCTATTCGTGGTGGTATGAAAGTAATTTCAGTCGTGCCACGAAAAACCGCTGGTGTTGCTTTTGCAGAACAAAATGGAGGCCTGTATTTAGAAATTAATCCAGGTACTGATACCCTATTACTTCATGCAATGTCACGCATCATTGTTGAAAATGGTTGGGAAGATAAAGAATTTGTAAATAAATGGATCAATAACCGAGCTGAAGAAGACAATGAGGTATTTCAAGCCGACGGTTTCGATGACTACAAACAATGGATCTTAAGTTATAAATATGCCGATCTTGCCTACGCAGCTAAAAAGACTGGTATACCAGCAGATAAAATTCATCAGGCCGCAGAGTGGATGGCTAAACCAAATGCCGATGGCAGTCGTAAAAAAACCTCGGTTGGTTTTGAAAAAGGACTTTACTGGTCAAACAATTATTTAAATACTGCTGCAATTACTGCGCTTGGATTAATTTGTGGTGCCGGAAATCGTCCGGGTCAAGTTATTGGCCGGTTCGGTGGACATCAACGCGGTATGATGCCTGGTGGTAAGTATCCTGAACATTCTGCACCCGAAAAATTTCCAGGCTGGAAAAAACAAGGTATCGATCTGGATCGTTGGGTTGAAGATGGTCGATTAAAGTTTGTATGGGTAATTGGAACAACTTGGACTCAAGCCGGTTTAGCATCAAATCACATGGTTAATGTGTTTAAAAAATTAATTACCAATAATCCACATCACCCAAAAAAATTGGATAAACAACACATCATCGACACTTATATTAAACGTGCTGATAGTGGCGGTATGATGATGGTTGATCAGGATATATATCCTGTAAAACCAATCAATACCGAATTTGCAGATATTATTTTACCTGCGGCCACCTGGGGGGAAGAAGATTTTGCACGTGCCAATGGCGAACGCCGAATTCGTTTATATTCAAAATTTTATGACTCACCGGGAGAAGCTTTACCAGACTGGAAAATCACACAAAAATTTGCGCAACGCATGGGATTCTCTGGTTTTGATTGGAAAGACAGTAATGCTGTTTTTGAAGATGCGGCTTTCTTTAATAAAGGCCGTCGTACCAGTTATGTCGCACTTGTAGAATATGCGCGAGCGCATGGTCGCCGTGCTCACGATGTGTTACGGGAAATGGGAACCACAGGTATTCAAGCACCGGTACGTTGGGAAGACGGAAAACTCGTTGGTACTAAACGATTACACGACACAACGTTAAAAACAGGAACTCCAAATGGATTAACTATTATTGAGCCCAGTTGGTTACGTAAGTTTAAAACAAAAACCGGTCGAGCCAATTTATTAAAAGCGCCTTGGGAAATGTTTGCTGACTACTACGAATTTATGGAACCCAAAGGCAGCGAACTGTGGGTGACAACGGCTCGAATTAATGAGTTTTGGCAATCAGGTTTTGATGATCAAATGCGCCGTCCTTATTTAAAACAACGTTGGCCTGATAATTTTCTTGAAATTCATCCTGATGATGCCAAAGCACGCGGAATTGAAAGCGGCGATAGGGTTCGAATTTCGAATGACAACATTCCGGTTGAAGTTGGTGGTTATAGCAATAATAAAAAAGATACGAAAGTCCGTGGTGTTCTTCCTCTTTACGCCAATGCTGATTTAGAAACTCCAGACTTATTGCAGCAAGGTGTAGATAAGAATCATAAAGAAAACAAAGGTATTTCTGCCCGTAGTATGGGGGATGATACATTGGAAATGGATGATGAGTTATTGCAGTCAAATGATTTTATTGCACCAAAAAATAAAGCTGATAGTACTAAGTCATTGGATCAAAATCAGGAAGAAAATGATCCCATAATGAATAATCTAGACTCTGCTATCGGTTTAAGTTGGGACGACATTAAACCCATGACATTCACAGAAATGCAGAAAAATGGTTATGTAAATTACACTAGTGCGAGTTTCGAAGCCGTTGCCATTGTAACCGATGCCATTAAAAAAGGCGTTACTTGCAGTTACTTTAACTTACCATCAGCAAAAGGCGCTGCCAATTCATTAGCCGGACGAATCCTTGATCCTATTAGTCAACGTCCACGTTATAAATTAGCTCGCGGTAACATTGAAAAGATTGGAGAGTCCAAATTTAAACATTCATTCACAGCAATGTCGTTTAAATCACGAGCTATTGTTTAACTTACTATGATTTTTTAGGGTGAAGAATATGAAAAATTCAAAACAACTTTATCGTTATATTGCTTTGTTACTAGCTGTGAGTAGTGTCTCTGCATATGCAAATGATGAACTACTTTTGGGTGATGATCAAGAAATGCCCGATCCATTATTACAGATGAGTGATCCTGATAAAAACAAAGTACATTATGGTGATGAAAATATTGTGATTTCGGGGGATGGCGCTAAAAATAATGCAATTATTAAAGCTGATCCATTATTAACAACGATTGAAAATAAGAAAAAATCAACAGAAAAAGATATTAAATTAAAAGATGTTGTTGTAACAGAACAAGATAAAGCTATTGAATATGATGACTTATTATTAAAAACAGCTGATGGAGATTCAGCGAATAAAAAACAAAAGAAGAACGATGAATTAGAAATGCCAGATCCATTATTGGACAGTTTTAACTAATATCGCGTAATCCAGTTTTGTAGTAATAAAATTACCGATTCAGCGTAAATTTAAAACCGCAAGAGGTTGGGGTTGAAATATCACGGCTTCAAAGCCGAGGTATACAATTGAAACTGTTTTATCGCAAGTTCTTAA
Organism: uncultured Thioalkalispiraceae bacterium; assembly: GCA_964420605.1. Classification (GTDB taxonomy): domain Bacteria; phylum Pseudomonadota; class Gammaproteobacteria; order UBA6429; family Thiohalophilaceae; genus CAYQUC01. Next base: position 62,112 of record CAYQUC010000006.1, read on the forward strand.
ATATGTTGGTTAGTTACTAATGATTTTTAGAATAAAAATATTTAAATTTGATTTATAAATTTTTGAGGGAGCATTATGAAGACAATAAGTATTCCATTGGCTGTTGGCCTGTTGTTAAGTTTGTCGAGTGCGCAAGTTATGGCAAAATCGACTATTGGTGGTATCGTATTTTTAAATACTTATCTTGATTCTAAGGTCGATAAGGTGACCGCAGCAAATGATACGTTTAATTTAAATTTATCAAAAGCCAATAATTCTCGATTACGAATTAAATGGAATAATGAAGATAATGTTAGTATGTATTACGAAATTGCATTGAAAAGTTCCGCATTAACAGTACGTCATGCCTATGGTAAGTGGGATTTTAGTGAAACCGGACAATTGCTTGCGGGTGACACATCAACACCATTTGCACCATTAAATCCAAGCGTTGCAATGGTTCATAATTCGGGTCAAGGTTATGGACGTGTATCACCGGGACGTCCATCGCAAATTCGTTATACTTATAAATTTTTAAATCGCAATGGTGCAATAGCCGTCGCGATGGTTGATCCAAACAAAGGCTCTACCGCAGGGCCAACCGGAACAAGCAGAGAACAGTCGGTACCGCGTCTTGATATTGGTATGGCATACCGAACTTTCAATTGGCAGATTTTTCCAAGTTTGTTTTATCATAAAATTGATTACTCCAATAGCGTCACAACAGTAACGTCAACGGGCGTAGCATTAGGTGTAAAGTTAGGAGCTGGCCCATTAATCATTGCTGCTGAATACGGTTCAGGTAAAAATTGGGGTAATACTAGCGGTTCCTATTCTGGTTCAACCGCCGGTGATAATGCCAGTGCATTGTACAATGTAGGTGTTAAAACCTCCGATAATAACAATACTGGTTATTGGATTGATCTGGGTTTTCGATTTACAGGGAATGAATCCAAAGGTGTGGTTCATTTTGTCTATGGAGCAATGAGCAGCCAAGCTAGCTCTACTACGACAAATATTAATGCAACGAGTTCGATGTTTGGCATAAGCGTTCCTATTGATCTTCCCTATGTTGCCCGTGGTTTACGGATTCGACCCGAAATATTTGTATTTAATAATAAAGATAGTGGCACAACAAAAGTTGATGAAACAAATACCATTGTTGGCCTGCAACTTCAATTTACTTTCTAAGTTCCGCTGCTAATTAGAAAGTAAATGTTGTAGTCTCCTTCATTATAAATGAAGGAGTTTTATATTAAACGAAGAATAGAGCATTTATTTACATTACAACTCGATTGAAACTGCATTGGCACTATCAAAGTGCAGTGGCTTTGGAAACAGTTATTGATGAAATTGAATTGACTTTAAACTTGTATTAAAAATATACATGTATTGTTAAGTGAAAAATGACTGAACTGTCATCAATGGCATTTTTTTTATCGTCTTATTTTATTAATTCAAAATTTGCTTTTTATCAAAACATTGTGAGTCGTATCACAAATTAAAAAATAAAAAATACCTGTGATTATTATCACGTACTGTTTTTAATAAGTTAGTTATAGTAGCGCCTTGGTAAGGAAGGTCTCCTTACAAAAGTTTTATAATTTTTCAGAGGATATGAAAGTGAAAAAAGAAAAAAATAAAGATTCAGTTTTAAATCGAAGAAAGTTTCTTAAATCTGCTGTTATTGCAGGCTCAAGTCTTGCTGTACCTGCAGCAGCTGTTGCAATGGGCCACACTGGCGGCGGCGGTGGAATGGGTGGCGGCATGGGCGGTGGCATGGGTGGCGGTGGCGGTGCAAATCTTGGACCGGGTTCAGGTACTGCATTTGCATCTCCATTATCAATTCCACCAGTTCTTCAACCTGTTGCATCAGATTCTACAACTGATTATTACGAAATGACTCAAATGGAAGCGTCGGTAGAAATTGTTCCCGGTACGACTACAGCAATTTATGGTTATGAAGGGATAACACCAGGTCCAACCATTCGTGCAAAACAAGGTCGACAAGTTCAAATCATTCAAAATAATGCATTACCAGTGAGCGTGAGCACACATTTACACGGTGGTGAAATTGAAGCCGCGAGTGATGGTCATCCGACTGATTTAATCGCAACCGGTAGTTCAAAAACGTATAATTATTCAAACATTCAAAAAGCCTGTACTTTGTGGTATCACGATCATGCTGTTGATGAAACTGCGCAACACGTTTATCGTGGTCTTGCTGGTTTTTATTTAATCGAAGATGATGAAGAACGCAGTTTAAATTTACCAAGTGGCAATTTTGAAGTACCAATGGTTATTCAAGATCGTTCGTTTAACGCTGATGGTTCATTTGCGTATACCGGCAATCAGTCGGGTGAACTTGGTGATACCATTTTAGTTAATGGTGTGATTCAACCTTTTTTTGAAGTATCAAATAGAAAATACCGTTTTAGAATTTTAAATGGTTCAAACCGCCGTGAATATATTTTGGCATTGAGTAATGGTCAGCAATTAACACAAATCGGTACTGACGGTGGTTTACTTGAATCTCCAGTTGATTTGACTGAAATTTTCATGTCTCCTGCATACCGTTGTGATGTTGTAATCGATTTCTCACAAATTCCTGTTGGTCAAAGTGTCGTCTTACAAAACCTTGATGGTTCAGGCTCAACGTCTGAAGTCATGCGTTTTGACGTGGTTCGCGCAGAAGCTGATCCAAGTGCAGTGCCGGCTAAATTAACAACTAATCCAGTACTCAATCCTGCCGATGCGGTTATTACTCGTCGGTTTACCTTTAGTCGTAGTATGGGTAGTTGGGTAATTAATGGTCAAGCATATGATCCAAATCGTATTGATGTGAATCCTAAAGTGAATACCACTGAAATTTGGGAATTAACCAATCGATCAAACATGAATCATCCGGTTCACATCCATCTGGCACAATTCCAGGTTTTGGATGCTGCGGGTAGTCGACCAGAATACATGGGACAAAAAGATACCTTTGTGGTGCGTCCGATGCAGACTGTTCGTGTGATTGGTAATTTTGCAAATTACACTGGTAAGTATGTGTTTCATTGTCATAATCTGGAACATGAAGATTTTGCTATGATGGCAAACTTTGAAGTATTACCATAACAAGGTAATTTGTTAATACCATTATGCCAGTTTTTTTAAACTGGCATAATTATTTTAAAAAAGATATATATGAATCGAACAACGCTAACCATTATTGGTTTTTCCTTATTCAGTTTTGGTGCGGGTTATTTCGTATCGAATAACGATAATATTTCCAATTCTACTTTCAGCTTAACGCCACTTTCGTCAAAAAAGATAAGCAGTACCGTTTATACTTGCCCCATGCACTCGCATATTAGCAAGAATGAATCGGGTTCTTGTCCGATATGCAATATGGCATTAGTCGCAAAGAACATCGATAATAACATCAACGCTAATAACATAAATCAAATTACACCAATTAGAATTTCTTCGGGCGTAATCAATAATTTTGCGATAAAAACAGATACAGTTAAAAAAGGCACACTTTATCGAGAGTTACTAACCTATGGTTACGTTAAAAAAATTGAATCGGTAACTGAGAAAGATATTATCTCAGCAGTTACAGGCAAGATCATTTATGTTCTCGACAAAAAAAATGATGATGAAACTGAAAAAAATGAATTATTAATTACTATTGAATCAACAGAATGGCTGGCATTGCAACAAGCCTATTTAACTGCGTTAGATAAAAAAGACGTTAGAAACCTACGCCAAGTGACACAACAATTAAATGCTGCAGGATTTAACTTAAAAGACATTCAACAATTGAAACACAGCCAAAAACCTACTGCTGAATTTAAAATATACTCAAGTCAACAAGGTATATTGAAAAATTTTAATATCAAATTAGGCCAAGTGGTCGAAGCTAACAAAGTAATATTTGCGATTGCGCCAGTGTATCCCATTATTGGCTATGCTGAAGTATTTGAAGGGCAATGGCGTTGGCTAGAAACGGGCCACAAAGCAACCATGATTATCCGCAGTGTGTCGGGTGTTACTTGGCAAGGAGTGGTACTTGAAGTTGATGATATTTTGATGAATCGCTCTCGTACTATTAAAACTAAATTGGGTTTTAAAGTTCAAGAGGGTATTTTATTAAAAGCTGGAATGCAGGCAAACTTCACTATTTTTGCAGCACCAAAACATAAAGTTTTATATGTGCCACAAGACGCAGTTATTCGAACTCAAAATGAATCTAAAATCATAACTGCATTGGGGAATGGTCAGTTTCAACCTGTCAAAGTTCAAACCGGATTAGATGATGGCTCGAAGATTGAAATTGTTACTGGTGTAACAGAAGGTATGAAAATAGTCACATCAGGTCAATTTTTATTGGACTCAGAAAGCCAGCTCAATGCTGAATTACAACGAATGCAATTGAATTAACAGGACGATAATAGCGTGATTAAAACCATTATCCTATGGTCTATAAACAATAGACCATTAATCCTGTTACTGGCTATTTTATTAGCGATTTGGGGTGTGCAATCGATCAAACAAATACCACTCGATGCAATACCTGATTTATCCGATGTGCAAGTCATCATTAAAACCAGTTATCCCGGACAAGCACCAGAAGTTGTTGAAGATCAAATAACTTATCCGCTTACCAGCGCAATGCTAGGCGTGCCGGGTGCAAAAACAGTGCGCGGATTTTCATATTTTGGTGATTCATTTGTTTATGTATTGTTTGATGATGGTACCGACCCTTATTGGGCTCGTTCCCGTGTATTAGAATACTTAAGTGAAGCAGAATCGAAATTACCTGCGGGTGTTAAACCATCATTGGGTCCAGATGCCAGTGGTGTCGGTTGGGTGTATGAATACGCTTTAATTGACAAAACCGGAAAACATGATCTGGGTGAATTACGCAGTATACAAGATTGGTTTTTGCGTTATGAGCTTGAAGTTATTCCGGGTGTCTCAGAAGTTTCTGCGGTTGGGGGAATGGTCAAACAATATCAAATTGTTATTGACCCGGTATTATTACGTCGCGAATTATTGCCATTATCAAAAGTTATATCAGCAATACGCCGCGGCAACAAAGAAAGTGGCGCATCAGTAATTGAAATGTCAGAAGCTGAATACATGATACGGGTTCATGGTTATGTGTCAGGCATCAAAGATTTAGAAGAACTTGGGCCAATCGGTTTAAGTCCTGCGGGCACTTCGTTATATCTAAAAGATATTGCCGAGATTAGAGAAGGGCCACAAATTCGTCGTGGTATTGCTGACCTTAATGGTGAAGGCGAAGTTGTTGGTGGTATTGTCATTATGCGTTGGCAAGAAAATGCACTCGATACTATTTCTGCAGTTAAAAAACGAATTGAAGAACTGAAATCGAGTCTACCTGATGGCGTTGAACTAGTCACAACCTATGATCGATCAACATTAATTAAACAATCAATTTTAACCTTAGCTGAACGCTTAATAGAAGAAATTGCAGTAGTCATTTTAGTGTGTTTGATCTTTCTTATGCACTTTCGTTCCTCTTTGGTCATTATATTAAGTTTACCATTAGGTGTTATCGTTGCTTTCATTGTCATGCGTTATCAAGGTGTGAATGCCAACATTATGTCACTCGGTGGAATAGCAATTGCGATAGGTGCAATGCTCGATGCTGCTATTGTTATGATTGAAAACGGCAATCGAGCATTGGAAAATGGCGAGTACAATGAATCACAACGAATTAAATTATTAAGCAAAGCAATATTAGAAGTTGCCGCACCATTATTCTTTTCTTTGTTAATTATAACCTTGAGTTTCTTACCGGTGTTTGCATTGCAAGCACAAGAGGGACGGTTATTTTCTCCGCTGGCATTTACCAAAACTTATGCTATGGCGGCATCTGCTGGGCTTTCTATTACACTTGTGCCGGTGTTAATGATTTATTTTATTAAAGGTAAAATAAAATCTGAAAACAGCAATCCTATAAACCGCTACATCGTGTCACTTTATGCACCGTTAATAGTTCGAGCGCTGGAGCATCCACAAAAATTAATTGCTATTATGTTAGTGTTGTTTATTACTGCAGTTTGGCCATGGAGTAAAACAGGTTCTGAATTCATGCCGGAATTAAATGAAGGCGATTTACTGTACATGCCCACTTTATTTCCAGGTATATCGATTGGTAAGGCACGTGAACTTCTGCAGCAAACTGATCGATTAATTAAAACAGTACATGAGGTCGAGTTGGTTTTTGGAAAAATTGGACGCGCAGAAACCGCAACCGATCCTGCACCATTAACCATGATAGAAACCACCATTCATTTAAAACCACGTGATGAATGGCGTGACGGAATGACTATATCCAAAATAAAACAAGAATTGGATACAATTGTTCAAGTACCAGGAGTATCCAATGCATGGTTAATGCCGATAGCGGCAAGAATTGATATGCTGAGCACCGGTGTTAAAACACCGATTGGTATCAAATTATCAGGTCCTGATTTGGTAGGATTAGAAACGCTGGCTAAAAAAATTGAGAAACAAATACATACCGTAACCGGTACAAGTTCGGTGATCGCTGAACGTGTTGCAGCAGGGCGTTATATTGATATTACGATAGACCGTTATAATGCAGGACAACATTGGTTGAATATTGATGATATCCAAGAAATTATTTCGAGTGCGATTGGTGGGATGACATTAGGTGAATCAATCGAAGGACGTGAACGTTATCCAATTAATATTCGTTATCCACGTGAGTTACGTGATTCATTGCACGATATAATCGAGTTACCCATTATAACCGAACGTGGTGAACATATATCATTGAGTGAAGTTGCTGATATTAAGCTTGTGGATGGTCCGAGTATGATCAAAAGTGAGAATGGACGTTTAAGCACCTGGATTTATATCGACATGCGAGATCGTGATCTGGCATCGTATGTTAAAGAATTGAAATACGTGATTAAAGCCAATATTGATATTCCATCGGGTTACAGTTTAAGCTGGACTGGTCAATATGAATATTATGATAGAGCAATGTCGCAATTGTTGTATATTATTCCATTGACTCTGATCATTATTTTTATATTGTTGTATTTAAGCTTCAATAGCATGATTGAACCATTATTGGTAATGATCTCGGTTCCTTTTGCTTTGCTCGGAGGAATCTGGTTATTATATTGGTATGGCGCAAATTTATCGGTCGCAGTCGGTATTGGTTTTATTGCACTTGCCGGTGTTGCAACAGAATTTGGTATTGTTATGCTGGTATATTTAAATCAAGCATTAGCACACGATACACCGAAGTCGCCGAAAGAATTAAAGCATACCGTAATTAGAGGTGCAATCCAAAGAGTTAGACCAAAAACCATGACCATAGCTGTTATTATCGGAGGCCTCATACCAATTATGTTAGGTCAAGGTGCTGGTCTTGAAGTAATGCAACCAATAGCAATTCCACTTATTGGCGGAATGATGACTGCGCCACTAGTGTCGATGTTTTTAATTCCGGTACTTTATTATTTATGGAAAAAATTTACGTTATTTAAGAATTAAGTTAGATTTTTAAATAATTTTTTTATTAAGCATCAGTAGCGGTGTGAATAATGAAATCGTTATTAACTTCACCCATCATCATGACGTGAAGTATGAGTTTATTATTAATTTCCTCCGTCGCTCCGGCAATGTCTTTTGGTGCTAATAAAAATTAAACTAGCCCTGATAGATTATAACAGGGCTGTTTATATTTTTATAACTTTTTAAGTGCAGCTAAAATTGCTTTCGGTTCCATTCGTTTTGTATAATCTGTTCTTGCATAGGCTGCACGTATTATTCCTTTTTTATCGATAATATAGGTTGCCGGAACTGGTAAGCCGTAACGGCCTTTACCATTATACTCGGCAATATCTAAGCTAAATTTTTCTTTATACAGCTTTGTGAGATATTTTGGTACTTCAAAATACAAGTTATAATTTTTTAATACTGAATAATCAAGATCACTCACAACTTCAAATGGATAACCGTCTTTTTTTATTTGTTCTTGTGAGCGGTCTGGCTTTTGAGGTGTTACCGCTAATAACTGCGCACCGTATTTTTTGAATGTAGGTAAGCTCGAATTTAAGGAGTGTAATTGTATATTACAAATAGTACACCATGCGCCACGGTAAAAAACTAAAATTACGGGGCCTTTTTTAGTAAGAGACGATAAGCTGATATTTTCACCAAACGCATTTTTTAAGTTAAAATCAGGAGCCTTGTCACCCACTTTTAAACCTGGGTGAGGCATTTTTTTAGCTAGATCATTTTTATCTTTTTCAAATATAGCCCAATCTTCTTTTGTTAATGATTTAGCAGCTTCGCTATTCTGAAACGAAGTGAAAAATGCTTGTACTTGTTCATTAATATTTGTTTTTTCAGGTAGCTCACCCGCGATAACGAACTGGGTTAAAAACAGTGATAACACCACTAATATAGTTTTATAAACTGGCATAATATTCTCCTTAATTAATTTATCCAAGCAGCAAACATACTCATGATTAACGGCCCATGCAATCGTTTTTTGTTTCGCATTGTAACTAAGTAATTGTTATAACCCTTATAAGCTGTGTGCTTAACTAATTGAAATAATCCACAAGGTAGTTGAGGTTTAGAATTTTTTATTTATAATTATGCAGGCTATAAATTTAATTCATCATTGTTAACTATACTATATTAATAGTAAATATAGGAGTTACAACGATGTCCGCAGACAGTGCAGCCGCGAATCAGTACTTACACGGTAATTTACTTAATGCCATTGAAGATTCAATTAGTAAGCTTGGTAAAACGATTGAAACTATCACCAGTGATGAATTATCAGCGGTTGATGAGTTTCATATCGGTGGTCGTAGAGCAACGGAAAATATATTAGGGCAATTTAGAATTTCAAAGCAAGACCATATTATTGATGTGGGATGTGGTCTTGGTGGTGCATCACGTTATGTGGCTAAAAAATACAGTAATAAAGTTACCGGAATTGATCTGACTCAAGAGTATGTTGAAACGGGTAACGTCATGTGTTCATGGCTTAATCTTGACTCTCAAATTAAATTAGTACACGGTAGCGCATTATCAATGCCATTTGAAGAAGGTACATTTGATAGCGGTTATATGCTACACGTGGGTATGAATATTGAAGATAAACCCCAGCTTTTTACTGAAATATTTAGAGTCTTACGACCCGGTTCTACATTTGGTATTTATGATGTGATGCGCTGTAATGAAGGTGATTTAATATATCCTGTCCCATGGGCGGCAGAACAAAGTAGCTGTTATTTATCAACGGTTGCGCAGTATAAACAAGCCTTGGGTGATGCTGGATTTATGGTGAAATCAGAAAATAATCGTCGTGATTTTGCAATCGAATTTTTTGAGAAATTACGCATTAAAATGCAGGAAAATGGCGGTCCACCGCCACTGGGGTTACATACTTTAATGAAAGAGAGTACGGAAGAAAAAATTAATAATATGATAGCAAACATTTCTGCAAATTATATTGCCCCTATCGAACTCATCATTAAAAAGTTTTAACCCCCATAAATAGCTGTAAATTAAAAGTGGAGTTTTTATGGTCATTGAAAGACTGGTCGGGTTGTATGTAACCGATGAAGAAATGTATCAGCACTATCGTGATGTTATGTATCCGTTGTTAAAGCAATATGGTGGAGATTTTGGCTATGATTTTAAAGTGTCCGAGGTTTTAAAAAGTAAAGTCGATCAGCCAATAAATCGAGTTTTTACTATTTATTTTAAAAATGAAGAGTCGCTGACGAATTTTTTTGCGGATGAACATTATTTAGACGTTCGAAAAAAATACTATGAACCTGCAGTGTCGGCAACCACGATTATTTCAAAATATCAGCGATAATCATTGGCTGTTATTCAGTGCATACTAAGCAAGTTATTGTATGTTTAATTAATATTCTCAGGTTGGACAATAGCATCCAATATCCAAGGGCCATGTTGACTCTCGGGCAGTTTTAAACAAACCATGGTACCAGGTGTAAATACAATTTGATTGATTGTTTCAGGTTTGTCTAATAAATGCGCGACTAAATATGACATATAGGGTAAATGACCGACAATTAGAGTATCTTCATGTAGCTCGGTTATTATTTGTAACAGTGGCTCAAGTGGATCGTTGGGATTAATATCCGCACATAATTCTATATTATCACCTTCTAACATGTTTGCTGCTAAAATTTCAGCGGTTTGCTGTGCACGTAATTTTTTACTGTGGATGACATGTTTTACTTGATTACCGGTGGTTTTGTTATAGGCTGCAATTTTTTTTATATCATCGAAGCCTTTTGGACTTAATGGTCGTTTTGAGTCGTTATCACCAGAGGCTGCTTCACCATGGCGAGTTAAATATAGTTTCATAAAATGGATTAATCTATTAATTTATAAATTATGTATAGTCTATAGCCTAGCATGAACTATTGTATTTTTCTGTAATTCATTAATATTTGAGGTAGTATTTTAAAATTTAACTTTAAACGAAGTAGTAATCCACTGCTTGTGGATTACTACAAAAGTATGTCACTACTTACTAACCATATACAACTCTGAGTATTCCAGTTCTACGCGACGGTTTTGGAACCAGTTATCATAATCTTCTACGGGTTGACTCGAACCA
>CAYQUC010000007.1:0-5964 GCA_964420605.1 uncultured Thioalkalispiraceae bacterium
GGCCGGATGGTTAGTTGCATTTATCTATGCAGCTACTGCTGCGCTACGTTTAGCTCGTTTTAACACTCAGGTTGGGACGGCGGATAAAAACTATTTTCAAGGTTTGCCAAGTCCTGCGGCAGCAGCTTTGGTGGCTGGTGCAGTTTGGGTTGGACAAGAATATGAAGTGTCAGGACGAATTGTTGATATTATTGCCATGTTGGTCACGGTTGTCGCCGGTTTGTTAATGGTCAGTAATATTCGCTATAACAGTTTTAAAGGAATCGATTTCAAGGGCAAAATTCCATTCTTTTTATTATTGATTATTATGTTAGTAATTGTATTTATATCGTATGAACCTGCAGTTATTTTATTTGGAATTTTTGTACTTTATGCAATTTCAGGTCCGGTATTCACCTTAATTGAGTTACGTAAACGCAGGGCTTTACGTCGAGCATATAAAAAAGCGCGAAAATTGCGTAAAGAAAAGAACACGAAAGAAAAATAGCACTATGATTGTTTTAATAATTGGATTTTTGGTAGCCGTTAAATGACAGACAAATTAATAATCTTTGATACCACACTACGTGACGGTGAACAAAGTCCTGGTGCGTCGATGACCTTGACTGAGAAAGTTCGAATTGCAAAAGCACTTGAGCGAATGGGGGTTGATATCATTGAAGCCGGATTTCCTATCGCGAGTGTTGGTGACTTTGAATCAGTTCAAGCCGTTGCTCGTAGTATTAAAAGCAGCACGGTTTGTGGACTGGCACGGGCACTAGATAAAGATATTGATCGGGCTGGTGAAGCAGTGCAGGATGCTGAACGTCGCCGAATTCATACTTTTATCGCGACATCGCCAATTCACATGAAAATGAAGCTCAGAATGGAACCCGAGCAGGTGATCGAACAAGCAGTCCGTGCAGTAAAACGTGCGTTAAAATATACCGACGATGTTGAATTTTCACCTGAAGATGCAGGACGTTCGGAAATAGATTTTTTATGTCAGATTTTAGAAGCCGTCATCGATGCGGGTGCCACAACGCTCAATATTCCAGATACTGTTGGTTATAATGTGCCTGAACAATTTGGAACGTTAATTCATACTTTAACAAAAAAAATCCCAAATGCAGATAAAGCGATTTTTTCTGTTCATTGTCATAATGATTTAGGAATGGCAGTTGCTAATTCACTATCAGCGGTCATGAACGGTGCTAGACAAGTAGAATGTACGATTAATGGCCTAGGTGAAAGAGCTGGTAATGCAGCCTTAGAAGAAATTGTAATGGCTGTTAAGACTCGAAAAGATTTATTTAACTGTAATGTTGATCATATTAAATCGACCGAGATTGTTCCTACGTCTAGGTTGGTTTCCGGTATAACGGGATTTGCAATACAGCCTAATAAGGCGATTGTAGGCGCTAATGCCTTTGCACATGAATCGGGTATACACCAAGATGGTGTTTTAAAAAGTCGAGAGACCTATGAAATCATGCGGGCTGAAGATGTTGGTTGGAGCGCTAATCGAATGGTGCTCGGCAAGCATTCGGGTCGAAATGCATTTCGCAGCAGATTAAAGGAGCTTGGTGTTGATTTTGAAACCGAACATGATTTAAATGATGCCTTTGGACGCTTTAAAGATTTGGCCGATAAAAAACACGAAATATTTGATGATGATCTGCAAGCCTTGGTAACAGAAACGGTTAATGTTTCGGGTAATGAATATTATGCTTTAGTGTCATTAAAGGTATGTTCAGAAACGGGTGAAACGCCAAATGCGAATATCACTCTAACTATTGATAATAAAGAATGTAGTGCTAGTTCAGAAGGTGGTGGACCGGTTGATGCGACATTTCGAGCAATAGAAAATTTGGTAAATAGTGGTACTGAATTACAATTATATTCTGTTAATAATATAACAACTGGCACGGACTCTCAGGGGGAAGTGACTGTTCGTTTAGAAAAATCAGGCAGCATTGTTAATGGTCAAGGCTCCGATACGGATATTGTAATTGCATCTGCAAAAGCTTACATTAACGCTTTGAATAAAATTGCAACCCCTGTCGAGCGAAAACATCCTCAAGATGCAAAACAAATTTAAACTAAAGTTTGATATTCATTGACCATGCCTGATAAGACAGATAACGCTACTCGAAATCAATATTTATCCGCCATGGGAATCGATGTATGGGTTTCTAAAGATGATAATAATATTGCTCAAGCTGGTATGAATCAGGTCAATAATAATCAAGTAAGTATTAAATCCATTAGTGAAAATGCAGTTACAAAAAATAGTGAATTAACTAGCGGCGATAGTGCAATAGCGTTAAAAGTAGAGCCCGAATTTGAAACAGAAACGGTTACTATTAATATCGAGTCGCTAGATTGGCCTGAGCTGACTAAGGTCGTAAACAACTGCCAAATATGCGAGCAACTTAATTCAAGAACAAACTGTGTATTTGGCGCAGGCAATCAAACTGCTGAGTTATTTATAGTTGGTTCGATGCCGAGCATTGGAGAAAGTAATATTGTCAACGCCTTTATTGGTGCTGAAGGGCTATTACTGGATAATATGTTACTCGCACTGAACTTAACACGAGACAAAGTATATACAACAAATTTAATAAAGTGCGCATCACAATCGCACCGACAATTTTCAAATTCTGAAATGGAAAATTGCATTTCGTATTTAGAGCGACAAATTGCATTAGTAAATCCAAAGGTGATGATTATTTTTGGCGAACAGGTTGCTCAATTTATACTAAAAACAGATAAAGACATGGCTACATTAACTACACAATTACACGATTATCTTGAGAAAGACATTTTAGTTGCAGTAATTGAGCATCCTGAGCAATTATTATCATCAGCTATAAGCAAAAAACATGCATGGTTAAACCTTTTGCAAATAAAAACAATGCTAAGATAAAATATTTATCTATACTCTATGTATGGCTTTAATTAACTCCATAAATAGAAATTTAAGAAACAATTATTAAATTTATGAGTGCTATATTTACTTTAAACGATAACAACCTTCGTCCAATGACCGAAGCCGATCTTGATCGGATAATGGAAATAGAACTCAGTGTTTATCCGCATCCGTGGACTCGAGGAATTTTTACAGACTGTATCCGGGTTGGCTATAAGTGTTGGGTCTTAGAAGATGACGTTAATATAATTGGTTATGCGGTGTTATCAATTGCGGTAGATGAAGTGCATTTATTAAATGTCAGTATCGATTTAAGCCATCAAAATCAAGGCTTGGGTCGTCAATTGATTATTCAAATGTGTGATGTCGCTAAGCAATATAATGCTGAATCCATGCTGTTGGAGGTTCGGCCTTCAAATTATGCTGCAGTTTATTTATACAATAGCATTGGTTTTAATGAAATTGGAGTACGTAAAAATTATTATCCTAGTTCCAATGGTAAACGAGAGGATGCTTTAATAATGGCTATGGCGCTTTTTTAGGTTCAATTGTAGTTTCAGTTTCAACTCTGGTATAAAATGATAAAGAATAAAAAGTTACTGTTGATTTTAGCAAGTTTATTATTAACTAGTTTATTAATTAGTTGTGCTAATTTAGTTGGTGATGTCTCCGGCGGTTTCTATACTTCAGTCAATAATGAATTTAAAGTAAAAACACCGGCGATACCAAAGTTAAGTGTACAAGATGGAATACTTAATGACAGAATATTCGTCGATTTTTATCAATCACGAGGATTTTGGAAAACACATGGTTTATATAGCATTGAATGGTATAAACCAAAACTTAAAATAATCAGTGACAAGATATTTTATAGTCACACTAAAAATACTAGTGTGTCCTATGTGAAGAGTAATTTTGGCAGTCGAGGCACATTTGATATCATCGATACTCGAAAACTAAAAGTAAATGAACACTCGGCATACCAATTTATAGCCAATGGTATCTTAGATAATGTTGATGCGGTGTGGATTGGTACAGCGATTAAATTTGATCAGTTCATTGGTTTGGTATCGGTTGTTATTTATTCTGAAAATGCAAATAATACCGAATTACACGGTGCTACAGTTCAAACCGCTATACCATGGAAAAAGTACAATGTCTTTTTACAGTCTCTCACAAAATTAAAGTCTCAATAAACTAATAATTCGAATCAAGCCTGTTTTTGACACTCGTGCGCAGTGTGGATGTGATAATATGCACGCAAATAGGGTCTATTTATCGTTAAATTCAGGACTCATCCCAAATTATTAAGAAATAAAAACTAATTATTAATATTATGTCGAAATTTACAACAGAAAAATCACGTCGCCGGACTTTTGCTATTATCTCGCATCCGGATGCGGGTAAAACCACTTTAACTGAAAAGTTGTTATTATTTGGTGGTGCTATTCAGCTAGCTGGAACTGTAAAAGGTCGAAAAGCAGCTCGTCATGCTACATCCGATTGGATGGAATTGGAGAAACAACGTGGTATCTCCATTACATCGTCTGTTATGCAGTTTCCATATAAAGACTACATGGTTAATTTACTGGATACCCCTGGACACGAGGACTTCTCGGAAGATACTTACCGAACCTTGACCGCAGTAGATTCAGCTTTAATGGTTATTGATAGTGCCAAGGGTGTGGAAGGCCGAACCATTAAATTAATGGAAGTATGTCGCTTACGTTCTACACCGATATTGACCTTTATTAATAAGCTTGATCGCGAAGGTCGTGATCCAATTGAATTACTCGATGAAGTTGAAGATATATTAAAGATTAAATGTGCTCCAATTACCTGGCCTATTGGAATGGGCAAACAGTTTAAAGGTGTTTATCATCTTTACGATAATACCATTCATCTCTTTAGTGCCACCCATGGTGGTAAAATTCAACAAGGTGAAGTAATTGAAGGTTTGGATAATCCACGGCTAGATGATGTATTAGGATCGATGGCGGCTGAATTTCGTGAAGAAATTGAATTAGTGCAAGGCGCTAGTCACGAGTTCAATCAACAAGATTTTCTGGATGGATTATTAAGCCCAGTGTTATTCGGCTCAGCAATTAACAATTTTGGTGTAGATGAGTTTCTTGATTTCTTTGTTAAAACGGCACCCGAGCCTCAAAGTCGAACTACTATTACGCGTGAAGTTGAATCATCAGAAGAAAAATTTTCAGGTTTTGTTTTTAAAATTCAAGCAAACATGGATCCTGCGCATCGAGATCGAATTGCTTTTATGCGAGTTTGTTCTGGAACCTATATCAAAGGCATGAAGTTACGTCATGTTCGAATTGCAAAAGATGTAAAAATTCCAAATGCTATTACTTTCATGGCGAGTGAACGAGATCACGTTGAAGAAGCTTACCCGGGTGATATTATTGGTTTACACAATCATGGCACAATACAAATTGGGGACACTTTTACTCAGGGCGAGCAATTAAAGTTCACCGGGATACCCAACTTTGCTCCAGAATTATTTCGTCGGGTGGTATTAAAAGATCCACTGCGAATGAAGGCTTTGCAAAAAGGACTTGAGCAATTGAGTGAAGAAGGAGCATCTCAAGTATTTAAACCATTGAATAACAATGAGTTAATTGTGGGTGCCGTTGGTGTATTGCAATTCGATGTGGTCGCCTATCGACTTAAAGATGAGTACAATGTTGATTGTATTTTTGAAAGCTCGAATATCTCCGCTGCTCGATGGGTTGAAGCAACAGATGAAAAGTACCTAGATGAAATGAAAAAGAAAACGTCGACTAATTTAGCGTACGATCATGCAGGTAGCTTAACCTATCTTGCGCCAACCCGAATCAATTTAGATTTGGCTGTGGAGCGTTATCCAAACGTGGATTTTAGAGCGACTCGAGAACACTAACTCTGTAGCAAATTCTATAGCATTTTAAAAAGTGCTATAAAATTTTTAATTTAATTAACTAACTTTTAGTTTTTTCATCAGTCTTATCGTCAGGTTTCGCGTCGGTTTTAACCTCAGGTTTAGCATCGGTTTTAAC